>JAWOHQ010000249.1:0-8498 GCA_046485105.1 Candidatus Competibacteraceae bacterium
ATCAGCACCGGCGCCGTGAGCACCGAGAACCCGGTCTCCAGCACCACGCTCAGGGTCGCTTTCCCCAGCCCCCCATGGGCGCGGCGCAGCTCGGCGTCCGCGAGCAGCAGCCCCAGCGCCAGCAACTTGGGCAAAAACAGCATGGCCAGGGTCACCAGCAGCACGGTGGTCATCTCCACCGCGAACGAGACCGGCCACACCGGCGCCCAGTGATCGCCGAAAAAGTACACCAGCTCCTGCTGGGTCTGGAGATACGCCTCGACTCCGGTGGCGATCAGAAACAGCAGCCACAGCGGCGAGGCCAGATACGACATCACCCCCATCGCGAAATGCACCCGGCTCAGCGGGCGGAAGTCGCGCGCGAACACCAGCCGCAAATGCTGGAGATTGCCCTGACACCAGCGCCGGTCGCGCTTGGCGTAATCGATCAGGGTCGGCGGGATTTCCTCGTAGCTGCCCTGCAGATCGTAGGCCAGCCAGACCTCCCAGCCGCCCCGCCGCAGCAGCCCCGCCTCTACGAAATCGTGGCTGAGAATACTCCCGCCGAACGGCTCGCGGCCCGGCAGGACGGGCAGGCCACAATGCTCCAGGAACGGCTGGACCCGGATGATCGCGTTGTGGCCCCAGTAGTTGCTGGCGCCGAGCTGCCAGAAATTCAGCCCGGCGGTAAACATCCGTCCGTACAGACCGCCGGCGAATTGCAGGATGCGGGCGAACAGCGAGACCCGATTGACCGGCGTCGGCGGGGTTTGCAGCAGCGCCACCCGCGGCTGGCGTTCCATGATCCGCACCATCGCCACCAGGGTCTCCCCCTGCATGAGGCTGTCGGCGTCCAGCACGATCATATAGCGGTAGCGACCGCCCCAGCGGGTGCAGAAATCCTCCAGATTGCCGCTCTTGCGGGCGGTGTTCTCCGGCCGGTTCCGGTAGAAGATGCGGCCCTTGCCGTCCAGCGCCCGCACCAGGTCCTGCCAGCGCAGCTCCTCCTCGATCCAGACCTCGGGGTCGCGGGTATCGCTGAGGATGAAAAAATCGAACGCGTCGAGCTGGCCGGTCTCCGCCAGCGACTGATGGATGGCGCGCAGGCCGGCGAACACCCGCTCCGCATCCTCGTTGTAGATCGGCATCAGGATCGCGGTGCGCGGCGGCGCGCCGGTCGGCGCGCCGGGCTGCCCCGGTTGGCGGGAGATCGCCCAGGCGTCCCGGCCGGACAGACAGACCAGAAAGCCCAGGAAGGCCGTCCAGAACGAGACGCAGATCCAGGCGAACAGAATCGCGTACAACAACAGCAACAGCCGCTCCATGGGGCTGAGACCGTTGGTCTGGAACACGCTGAACAGCAGGCCGAGCGCGATCAGCGTGGTGGCCAGCACCAACAGGAAGAACGCGCCGCGCCGCAGGGCGTGCCGCCAGTTCGAGAAGCGTGGGGAGGCGAGCATGACGGCGATTTCAAACAGGGGACGAAAGGGCGGCGGTCGGCGGCGGACCGCGGTCTTCCTTGAGACGCTCCAACCGCTGCCAGGCTTCCAGGACGCAGGCCACCGACCAGGCTTGCGCCGGCGCGCCGCGCGGTTGGTGGGGCGGCGCGCCGTCGAAGATCTCGCTGATCGTGCCCAGTCCCGCATCCAGCAGGTGATCGCGGATCGGGTCCAGCCAGGCCTGCGCCTCCGCCGCGCGGCCGTGGACCCGATATTCGGCCAGCGCGTAATGACCCAGCAGCCAGGCCCAGGCCGGTCCCTGGTGATAGCCGCTGTCGCGCTCCCGGACATCCCCCAGGTAGCGGGGCCGGAATTCGGGATGGCGCGGCGCCAGCGAGCGCAGACCGTAGGAGGTCAGCAACTCCCGGCCGCAGACCCGCACCACTGCTCGGCGGGCGGCGGAGTCGAGCGGACTGTGGTGCAGGCTGACGGCGAAAATCTGATTCGGCCGGATGCGCGCATCGTCGCCGTCCGGTCCGTCCAGGACATCGAACAGCCCCTCGCCGTTCGCTTTCACGAAGCGCCGGAAACCCCACCGGGCCTGGGTGGCCAGATCTTCGTAGAAGGCCGGGGACCGCTGCAAACGCCGGGCGAATTCGGCGACGCTGCGCAGGGCGTTATACCAGAGCGCGTTGATTTCCACCGGCTTGCCGATCCGCGGCGTCACCGCCCAATCGTCGATCTTGACGTCCATCCAGGTCAACTGGGACCCCGGTTCGCCGGCGCGCAGCAGGCCGTCGTCTCCGTCCAGACCGATGCCGTAGCGGGTGCCGGTGGCGTGCCAGGCGATGATCTCCTGCAAGACCGGAAAGACCTGCGCCAGGGTTTGCAGGTCGGCGCTGGCCTCCAGGTAGGCTCGCCAGGCTTCGATGTACCACAACGCGGCGTCGGCGGTGTTGTAGGCCAGCGGTTCGTCGGCGCTGGGAAACAGGTTGGGCAGCATGCCCTGATTGGCGAATTCGGCGAAGGTCAGCAGAATCCGCCGGGCGCTGTCGCGGCGGCCGGTGGCCAGCGTCAAGCCCGGCAGGGCGATCATGGTGTCGCGGCCCCAGTCGCCGAACCAGGGATAGCCGGCGATGACCGACTCCCCCTCGGGCAGGTCGGGCAGCGGCCGGGCGAACAGAAAGCTGTCGGCCGCCAGCACCAGGTGCCGCACCCAGTCCGGCGCGCCCCGCAATTCCGGAACCTGTTGCTCGGCCTGGGCCAGCAAGGCGAGGTCCCGATCCAGGAACCGCCGGCGCGCCGCTTCCAGATCCAGGGAGACGCTGTCGTGCAGGCTGGCGACGATGCCGGTCCAGAGACCGGGACCCAACGGCAACTCCGCCTCGCCGATGCTGAGATGGTGGTCGCGGTGGGCCAGGCCGCGCTCGTGTTCCACCGGGAGGTCGAAATCCTCGAACCAGTTCAGGTCGTCGTGGATGACGCCGCCGACCGCCCACAGCCGCAAGGTGAAGTCCGGGACGCCCACCCAGCGCGCCGCGGGATCGGGCGCCGCCACCACCGGCTGGAACTCGCTCATCTGGGTGCGAACGTGATGGTCGCGGCCGTTCACCAGCAAGCGAACCCGTAGTCTTGGCGCGCGGCCGTGCTCCGGCGTCGCCAGCCGGTAGGCGACATAGACCGTATTGGCGCCGGGCTCCAGCCAGATCCGCTGCTCCAGCACGAGATCGCCCACCGCATAACGCCAGACCGGCATCCGGCCTTCCAGCCGGAAGGATTCGAGATGCATGCAACCTTGCGGGTCGACCACCTGACCGGCCCAGCGGTTGCAGAACAACGGGATTTCCCGGTCGCCGTCCACCAGGGTGGCGTCGGCCTTGGCGAACACCAGCCAGCGTCCCAGGGGAGGATGAACCGGCGCGATCAGCAGTCCGTGATAGCGCCGGGTCAGGTTGCCGGCCACGGTGCCGGCGGCATAGCCGCCCAGCCCGTTGGCCAGCCACCATTCGCGCCGTTCGGCCTGGAGTTGATCGCCGCAGATGGCCCGGCCGCAGCGGAGGAAATCCGGTAATTCGCCACGCATGAGCGTCCTCGTCGTGTGGGCATGAGAGGACGCATTGTGCAGCAATCGCCCGGATCGGCATAGGGGAGTGGGGGATGCGCACGGCGCGCGCCGGCGGCCGGAGCCGGTTCGCGACTAGTCCAGCCGCAGCCGGTCGCCCACCTGAATCCCGCGCCGCGCCGCTTCGCCGGCGTTGATTTCCAGGATATAGCGGACGGTCGCCGCCGCGCTGGGGTAAATCGGACACGCCGGGGTCGTGCAGGGCGGCGCCTCGGCCACGATTTGCCGCAATCGGCCATCCGCGTCGAAGTACAGCAGATCCAGGGGGATATAGGTGTTCTTCATCCAGAACGCCGTCGGCCCGGGCGGCTGGACGAACAGCATGCCCTGGTCGCGCGGCAGTTCCCGGCGGAACATCAAGCCGCGCGCGCGCTCCTGGGCGGTGCGCGCCATTTCCACCTGGAACGTCGCGGTTCCGACCGTGACTTGGCGCAGGTCCCGGGCGAGCCCCGCAGGCGCCAGACCCGTGGCCCAGAGCACCAGCGTCAGGATGAAAATCTGCCGAATTTTCACCGCAATAGGGAGGTTGATCCACTCGACGAGCATTCGGGTCTCCGTTCGGCTTGGCCCGGAACCTGGCCCTTGCAAACTTCCGCAACGACAGCGTAAGAGGCTGGACAAAAACCCCCTCCCCCCTTGCGGGGGAGGGCTGGGGTGGGGGGGGTTCAATGGCTTAGAACGCCAGAGGCTGGACAAAAACGCCTCTAAGACTGCCGTCACCTGCAACGGGCGGTGGCCGCTTATGCGCCGCTTATACAAGCAGTGAAAGCTATACGGTAGGCCAGTCGGGAACCGGCGCTGATCTTCCATTGCTTCAAGTCTCCGAAAGTGTCAGAGCATTGGCGCAAGCTCTAATCGAGAGCCATGCGCTTCCAGAGAAGGCCGAGGCGGATGCGTATCGCGCTATAGTCATTGAGAAACCCGCCCCGAGAGCGCCGCTGGGCCATGTAGACGCGGCGGTGACTTCGCTCGTCCTGGAACGGCGCGCATCCTCCCGCAACCGGCGGCGGTTCCAGACCATCCCCTTGACCCGGACCCGGTTCGACGGCTGGGGCGTAGAAACACGGCGAAGAGCGGGTGCGCGATTCATCCCGCGCGCCGGGAATGCAGGCCGGGCGCGGCGAAGGCTGGAGCCAAGGGTTGGGTCCGGGGCAAAGTCACGGCGGGGGTCAGGGAGGCGGAGGCTTGAGCGGGTGATTGATTTTGTAAATACGGGGTGATTTTTTGCAAAACGATGATAGTTCTTCGAGGATTTCTGTGGAACTGGCCCCGCATGCCGGCTTCGGACCACCGATCCTGCGGTGAAGCAACTTTATCCTGCCAATAAATCAGTTGGTTAGCCTCGCATCCGCCGCCTGGCTTGAGGGGCTCCACAAGAAGCCTCGAAGAATCATTTAAATTACAGCACGGTTAAGCTTTTCACTCTACCATCTGTTAGCATTCTCTGCAAGTTCAGAGCCAGGAGATCCAAATGCCCAATTATACAACCGCTGCTCACCCCACCGATCCCGAAGTTGTTCTTCTCACCATCGAAAACGCAGTTACCTTCAACGTGCGAGGCGCTGATAGAGCGCATGCGCGGTATGCGCATCGCTTTATCAGTCAGATCGACCAGATTGCAGCGGGTCTCACACTCATACCCCCACCCCATCGTAGCTTCATCGCACCATCAGAAATACGAGTTGTACTGAGGCCGGAAGGCGGAAGCTATAATTTCCCTGGGGACTTCATCACTATTTCAAATGATCGATTCGTCGCGCCGTTTAATATCCATACGTTTCAGACACTGATCCACGAATGCGGACATTCCTATGATAGACGCCGCCATTGCACAGACACGATCCACGGTCGCAATCCCGACGGCGTCCGTCGGGAAAGCAGGTGGAGGCCGTCGCCGATCCCCGTTTTTTCCCCCCCTACCTCTGAAACCTTTCCACCCGCCTCGCCGCCCGACGAATGGGACCATTTTCGTGCAATCCCCTATCGCGGCCGTAACAAAATACTTATCTCTGGACTACCGACAGAAGGAGAGTCCTTTGCGGAAGGCTACATGCTCTATCTATGCAATCGACGACGCTTGACAAGTGAACAAGCCGATATCATCAGGGGCCTTGCGTGTTTCTAAATGGGAAAACTGAGAAAAGGGGTCGAGAAAAGGGATCGGATTCCTTTTTTACAGATCCATTATGATCTGGTCGTCTTCTAAACCCAGACCCGGGGCAGGCTTCTTGAAAGGACACCCACTTTATTCCAGATGCAACTATGGTACGTCGCTGTCCGCAGCCATCCGAGCGCCAACAAGAGGCTCGGGCCGAGCGAATACTGCGCCGTTGAAGGTGGGGGTTATTCTGAACGATCTGAGCAAGGCACATTATACGCCGGCTCAGCCTTAAGTTCGGGCTTTTTGAAGAAAGGAGATGACTGCTATGAATAGAAACGTGCCCTCGTGGAACCAGTTGCGTAAATACGATCACGATTTGCTGACCCCGCCCGGCTACGGTAACCCGTGGTTCGACAGCCAGCCGGACGAGATCCGGCTAACCGTGCTGACTCTTTACGTCAAGCTAAGTGGAATCAAGTTTTGGAAATACGTGAACCGACGCGATACCATCTATCCTGGCCGTATGGAGTTCAGGACGACGAACGTCAGGTTACTGAAGCAGGAACTAACAAGAAGCCCCCAGTTCCGATCACCCGCAGCTTCGGATCAGGAATGGGACTCCGTGGAATTGCGGTACGAAGGCTCGCTACATTTCAAACACCCTCTGGATAAACGTTATCCATGGCCCCCAGACAAGGTACAAGCCCACATCGACAAGGTCGGGTGGCTTGGAGCCCCACCGGTATCACTTGTGCATCATGTGCTCACGTACTCGAGCTACAAAGACCCTTTCGTGGCCAGAAAAATCCTGCTTGACCAAGGATGGGATCCTGTGCCGTTGGTGGGTATTGGCGTCCGCTAACCTCGAACAAAGAATCGGTGGTGTTTCAGATCTGGATATTGGCTTTATCAAGTAGCTTCTGATCAGCAAGTTATGAATCTTCATAGGGTCTCCTCGGTCTCCTCGGTCGCTTGCGCCGCCCCGGACCGTTGCAAAATGAACCCGGCGCGTTTCCCGCCGTTTCATTCTGAAACAGACCGCGTTTCAGCACGTTGCGCCGCGTTGTTTTCCGCAAAAATCCGCTTTTTTCGCCCAATAACCCCATAAAAAAATATTGCCTTATGTCGAACAACAACTCCAGCAAGGCGTGTTGTGGCCGGAACCCCTGTTGCAACTCAATCCGAGCTTCTTTCCGGGTGGAACGATCGACGACTGGGTCGCGGACGGGACCTTACACTCGGAGTGCGCCCGGATTTTCCGGATCAACAAGACCGATGTCGAGGTCACCGGCCAAGCGCTGCACCTTCACACCCATCAGGTCGACGCCATCCGCCAGGCCAAACGGGGTCGCTCCTACGTCCTGATCAGCGGCACCGGTTCCGGTAAAAGCTTGGCCTATATCATCCCGATCGTGGATCACGTCCTGCGGCGTGGATCGGGCCAAGGCATTCAAGCCATTGTGGTGTATCCGATGAACGCGCTGGCCAACAGCCAAGCCGAGGAGTTGAAGAAGTTTCTGGAGAAGGGCTATGGCGAGGGCCAGTCCCCGCTGCGGTTCGCCCGGTTTACCGGACAGGATCAAGGAGCCGAGCGCGAGAACATTCGCAAAAACCCGCCGGATATCCTCCTGACCAACTACATGATGTTGGAACTGCTGCTGACTCGCCGGGAAGACCGCGAACTGGTGCGCGCCGCTCGGGACTTGCGCTTTCTGGTATTCGACGAACTGCACACCTATCGGGGTCGTCAGGGGGCGGATATTGCCCTGTTGATCCGGCGGTGCCGCCTCGCGTTGGGCGGGCATGACTTCATCTGCGTCGGGACTTCGGCCACGATGGCCAGCGCGGGCACTTCCGAGGATCAACGGCGCGAGGTGGCGGCGGTCGCGCAAACCCTGTTTGGAACGGCCATTGCGGCAGACCAAGTGATCGGCGAGACCTTGGAGCGCGCCACCCCGGACCGGGATTTCACGGATCCGGCTACGGTGACGGCGCTGACGGCCGCTCTGGCGACGGATGCGGAACCGCCCGCGACTTATGAGGCGTTCCGCGTCCACCCGCTGGCCTCCTGGATTGAATCCACCTTCGTAGTCCAAATGGAAACGGCGACCGGGCGCTGGATTCGCCAACCCCCGCGTCAATTTCCTGTTCTGCCTCAATCCCGCCTGCGGGGTGTCGTACACCAAAACCCAGCGGTCGGAACGGGGCAAACTGAGTACCTTGGGCGTCGATAATCGCAGCACGGCCACCACAATCCCGGCGGTGCGGGCGCTGATTGAGTTGCAGGGCGATAGAGATCTACAACCGGAAGCGGCGCAGTTGCGGGCGGCGCTGCCGAAAGTGCGGATGGAAGCGGTGACCGGCTTATTGCTGCTGGCCCGGTTCCGCTTTCATTTGCGCGCGGCGGGCGCGGCGGGCGCGACGCTGTTGTGTGAGGAGATCGCGCCCCTGGCGGCGACCGGTTCCGCCGCTGCGCCGCACTGGTGGAGCGGCGCAGACAGCGAGCGGTTGCTGGCGGCGCTGCCGGAAAGCAATCTGGGCCAGACCTTGATCGATCAGCAACTGGCGTTGCTCAGCGCGGCCCTGCCCGCTTGGCAAACCGCCCTGGAAGCGGTGTTCGGCGAGCGGGCCGGCGTCCGGCGGGAGGCCCATGAGCGGGTGCGCCAGGCGGCGAAGACCACCGGCCGCGTCACCATCGAGCCGGTGCTGCCGGTGGATCTTCTGGGCGCTTATCTTTTGCTGCCGGTGATTAGGGGGTAGGGAGGTAGGGAACGACGGTGGATACAAAAAACCGATAGCCGCTGTCTTGCGCTCCTGGTGAATCTGGCGAATAATCCAGAGCCTGAAGTCAATCAGG
>JAWOHQ010000256.1:0-2870 GCA_046485105.1 Candidatus Competibacteraceae bacterium
TGCGCGAGGAACTGGACGTGCATCCGGTCTACAAACGAGTGGATTCCTGCGCCGCCGAATTCGCCACCGGCACCGCCTATCTGTATTCGACCTATGAAGAAGAATGCGAGGCGGAACCGACGGATAACCCGAAAATCATGGTATTGGGCGGTGGTCCCAACCGCATCGGCCAAGGCATCGAGTTCGACTACTGCTGCGTCCACGCCGCCCTGGCCCTGCGCGAGGACGGTTACGAGACCATCATGGTCAACTGCAACCCGGAGACCGTGTCCACCGACTTCGATACCTCCGACCGGCTGTACTTCGAACCGCTGACCCTGGAGGATGTGCTGGAGATCGTTCGCAAGGAGCGGCCCCAGGGCGTGATCGTCCAGTATGGCGGTCAAACCCCGCTGAAGCTGGCCCGCCCGCTGGAAGCCAACGGCGTACCGATCATCGGCACCAGCCCGGACGCTATCGACCGCGCCGAGGATCGCGAGCGCTTCCAGCAGATGATTCATCACCTCGGCTTGCGGCAACCGCCCAACCGCACCGCCCGCGACCCCGAGGAAGCCGTGCGGTTGGCCCGAGACATCGGCTATCCATTGGTGGTGCGTCCCTCCTACGTGCTGGGCGGTCGAGCCATGGAAATCGTCCATGAGGAAGACGATCTGCGGCGCTATATGGCCGAGGCGGTGCAAGTGTCCAACGAGTCGCCGGTGTTGCTGGATCAGTTCCTCAACAATGCCGTCGAGGTGGACGTGGACGCCCTGAGCGACGGCCGCGACGTGCTCATCGGCGGTATCATGGAACATATTGAAGAGGCTGGCGTCCATTCCGGCGATTCCGCCTGCTCGCTGCCGCCCTATGCGCTCGGACCGGCGTTGCAGGATCGGTTACGCGGCCAAGTGCGGGCCATGGCGCTGGAGCTGGGCGTGGTGGGTCTGATGAACATTCAGTTCGCCATTCAGGGCGACGAGATCTTCGTGCTGGAAGTCAATCCACGCGCTTCCCGGACCGTCCCCTATGTCTCCAAGGCCACCGGCCGGCCATTGGCCAAGATCGCCGCCCGGTGCATGGTCGGACGCAGTCTGGCCCAGCAAGAGGTATTCGGTGAGGTAATTCCCGCCTATTATTCGGTCAAGGAAGCCGTGTTTCCCTTCGTCAAGTTCCCTGGCGTCGATCCCCTGCTCGGGCCGGAAATGAAATCCACCGGCGAAGTGATGGGCGTCGGGCGCACCTTTGGCGAAGCCTTCGCCAAGGCCCAACTCGGGGCGGGCAACCCACTGCCGCGCGGCGGACGGGCATTTATCAGCGTGCGCGATGTCGATAAGCCCAAGGCCGTGGAGATCGCCCGCGAACTGCAACGGCTCGGCTTCGCCTTGGTGGCCACGCAGGGCACGGCCGCCGCCCTGCACGCGCACGGGCTCGATTGCGCGATCGTGCATAAGGTCGGCGAAGGTCGGCCGCACGTCGTGGATCTGATTAAGAACGATCAGATCAACCTCATCGTCAACACCACCGAGGGCAAGCAGGCCATCGCTGACTCCTTTTCCATCCGGCGCGAAGCGTTGATGCGTAAAGTCAGCTACACCACCACCCTGGCCGCCGCCCGGGCTACCTGCCAAGCCCTGCGCGAACTCGATAACGAAACCGTCAACTGCCTTCAGGATTTACACCGGGAACTGCACGCATGACTCAGAGAGTACCGATGACCGCGACCGGCGCGGCCCGCCTGCGCATCGAACTTCAGGCCCTCAAAACGGAGGCGCGGCCCCGGATTATCGCTGCCATCGCCGAAGCCCGCGCGCACGGCGACCTGAAGGAAAACGCCGAGTACCACGCCGCCCGCGAGCAACAAAGTTTCACGGAGGGCCGCATCGCCGAGATCGAGTCGAAACTGGCTCAGGCCCAGATTATCGATGTGACGGCGCTGTCGGCTTCGGACAAGGTAGTGTTTGGCTCCACGGTATCGCTCGCCGAGGAGGAGAGCGAGGAAGAACGGCGCTACCAAATCGTCGGTGAGGATGAAGCCGATATCAAGGAAGGCAAGATTTCCTTCGGTTCGCCCATCGCCCGGGCGCTGATCGGCAAATGCGTCGGCGACGTAGTCGATGTTCAGACGCCAGGCGGCGTCAAAACCTATGAGATCATGGACGTCGAGTACCTCTGAGTGGAATTCGCCATGAACCCGCCGCGCTGGTCTCTCTCCCGCCGCCGGTTGCTGAGTCTGCTGTGCGGTGGCCTGTTGTTGGCTGGCTCGCCCACGTTCGTGATCCAGGCCGCCGAGCTGGCCGACACGGTCGCAAAGATCAAGGCCAGCATCGTGGCCGTGGGCACGGTTCAGCCCACCCGGCGACCTCCAGCCCAGTTCCAGGCCACCGGCTTCGTGGTCGGCCAAGGCCGGCACATTCTCACCAACGCGCACGCGCTACCGGATTTTCTCGATACTCAGAACAAGGAAACCCTGGCGATCTTCATCGGCCAAGGGCAACGGGTTGAGACGCGGCCCGCGCGCAAAATCGCCAGCGATCCGCACTACGATCTGGCGTTGCTGGAAATCGACGGCGCGCCGTTGCCGCCCCTGCGGCTGGGCGAATCGCGGCGCGCCCGCGAAGGCCAAACCGTCGCTTTCACCGGTTTTCCGATCGGCGTCGTGCTGGGCCTGTTTCCGGTCACCCACACCGGCATCATTTCCGCCATTAGCCCGATCGCCATCCCGCTGCCCGCGGCCAGGCAACTCGATCCCGTCACGATCCAACGCCTGCGGAAAGAACCTTACGATGTCCTGCAACTGGATGCCACCGCGTATCCCGGCAACAGCGGCAGCCCGCTATACGAACCGCACACCGGCCGAGTGATCGGCGTCATCAACAAGGTGTTCATCCAGG
>JAWOHQ010000301.1:0-10439 GCA_046485105.1 Candidatus Competibacteraceae bacterium
GTACAAAGCGCGGGCTTGCTCGAACAGCCGCCAGGCCCGAGGCGGATCTCCTCGGGACAGCGCGAGTTCCGCCGCCTCGATGCGAAAAGCCAGTCGGTCCGGGGCGCCGCCGAGCAGACGGTCCACCTGTTGTTGCGCCTCTTCATAACGGCCAGCCTGCCGCAGCGCCAGCGCGCGGGCGTAACGCGCGGCGGTTTCGCTGGGGTAATCGCTCTTGGCGAAGGCGGTTTCGAGGTTGCGGATCAGGGCGTTGTTATCGTCGGTCGCCAGCACCCGCGCCCGGGCCCTGGCGAGTTCGTAAGCCTTAGGGTCACGGGGCAAGGCGCGGCGTGGCGTCGGAATTTCAATCCGATCCAAGGTATCAGCGGCCCGGCGCTCCGGACGGGGATGGGTCAGCAGTATTTCCGGAATTTCGGCGTTCGGACCGCCCGCCATGCGCACCAACCGGTCAAAAAAGTCGCTCATACCCTTGGGATCGAAGCCGGCCTTGGCCAACAGTTGCATGCCGATGCGGTCGGCTTCCTGTTCGTTGGCGCGCGTGAAGCTGATCTGATGCTGGGCGCTGGCGGCCATGGTGCTGGCCATGGCCGCCTGACCCGCCTCCTTGCTGGCCGCCGCCAGCGCCGTCGAAGCGATCATGGCCGCCGCCATGGGCAAGGCCAAGCGCCTCATGTCGGCGATGGCGCGAACGATATGTCGTTGTGAGACGTGGGCGATCTCGTGCGCGATGACGCCAGCCAGTTCATCCTCGCGCTGCGTGGCTAACAGCAAGCCGGTATTGATGCCGATGAAATTGTAAGGCATGGCAAAGGCGTTGATTCCGGGGTCGCGTACGAAGAAGAAGGTATACGGTGCGCCATTCTGGTCGGCGTAGGTAACAATGCGCTGACCCACGGAATTCAGGTATTCATTCAACTGCACGTCGTCCATCACCATGCCGCGCTCGCGCAGCCGTCGCATGATGTCCAAACCCACGCGTTTCTCTTCATCAAACCCAAAGTGGACGCGGGAGGGATCGCCGATATCCGGCAACCGGATGGACTGGGAAGCCGGAGGAGTCACAGGAGCCATGCCGAGGATTAGGGCCAGACTCAGAGGAAGCAGACGATAACGCATGGCGGTTTCTGCAAACGGGCTATGGTATTTCCCATCAGACTCAACGACCGGAATGGGGTTCCACGATTTGCGCTGATGGGAGGCGCATGGTTCAATCACACCGATCCAACCTCCTACTCTGGAAGCCGTCATGATCGTCATCAATGCCGAACTGGATACCTCCGGCTTGAACTGTCCCCTGCCGATTCTCAAGGCCAAAAAGGCGCTGGCCGGGCTGCGCGGCGGTCAGGTGCTGCGCGTTGTCTCGACCGATCCCGAGTCGGTCCGGGATTTTGAAACGTTCAGCCAGCAAATGGGGCACGCTCTGCTGGAAACACGCGAAGACGCCGGACGGTTTTATTTCCTGCTATGCAAACGCGAGCCTTGATTTCCAGCGCGACAAATCGTCGGCGGCATGAGGGAGCATTCTGATTTTCAAAAATGAAGGGCGACCGTAGTCGCCCCTGGCATTTCCAAAAACGGTGTTGCCTGACAAACAACACCGTTTCTTGGCAACGAGTTACAGACTTACGGCTGATAATCCTCTTCCAGCAGTTTGGCGTGCGCCGCCGCCAGCCGGGCGATCGGCACCCGCGGCGCCGAACAGGACACATAGGTCAGGTTGGCGTAGTGGCAGAAGCGCATCGACGCCGGATGACCGCCCTGTTCGCCGCAGATGCCGACCTTGAGACCGTTCCGGGTCTTGCGTCCGTTCTCCACGGCAAGCGACATCAACTGGCCGACGCCAGAGGTGTCCAGCGCCTCGAACGGGTTGTCCTTGAGAATGCCGGCGGAGTTATAGAACGGCAGGAACTTGTTCTCGGCGTCCTCGCGGGAGAACGAGAAGGTGGCCTGGGTCAGGTCGTTGGTGCCGAAGGAGAAGAATTCGGCCACATCGGCAATCTCGCCCGCGCGCAGGCAAGCCCGCACCACTTCCATCATGGTGCCGAATTCAAAATGCACCTTGACCGCATACTTGGCTTCAACCAGGGGCAGCACCTCGTCCACCAGCGCCTTCACCCGCTTCAACTCTTCCACAGTGCAAACCTGCGGCACCATGATTTCGGGATGGACGTTCACCTTCTCCTGGATACATTCCGCCGCCGCTTCCAGAATGGCGCGAATCTGCATCTTGTAGATTTCCGGATAGGTCAGACCGAGCCGGACGCCGCGATGGCCGAGCATCGGGTTGATTTCGTGCAGGGCGCGAGCCTTCTGCAGGATTTCTTCCTTCTTGGCCAGCACGTCGGCGACCAGGTGGCTGTCGTTGAGAATCCCGAGTTGCTCGACGGCCTTGGGGTTAACCTGGCCGAGAATCTGACTGATCGCCTCCAAACCCTGCGCGGTTTGACGCAGATGGCGCAGATGTTCGATGTCGTCGATCAAGGTCTGCTCGGACGGCAGGAACTCGTGAATGGGCGGATCCAACAGGCGCACGGTGACCGGACGCGGGGCCATCACCCGGAAAATTTCCTTGAAGTCGCTGCGCTGCATCGGCAGCAGCTTGGTCAAGGCGGCTTCGCGGTCCTCGGTGGTTTCGGCCAGGATCATCTCCAGGACCAGCGGCAACCGTTCCTTGGCGTTGAACATCCGCTCGGTGCGGCACAGGCCGATGCCCATCGCGCCGTAATTGGACGCGCGCTGGGCGGCGTCTGGGGTATCCGCGTTCGCCATGACCTTGAGGGTAGCGATTTCGTCGGCCCAGCTCAGCAGGGTGCGCAGTTCCGGGGTGAACTCCGGCTCAACGGTGGGGATTTCACCGAGGAACACCAGTCCGGTGCCGCCATCGATGGTGACTACATCGCCTTCATGCAGAACTTTATCGCCGATGATCGCCTGGCGCTGATGGACATTGACCAGAATGTCCTCCGCGCCGACCACGCAAGGCTTGCCCATGCCGCGCGCGACGACCGCCGCGTGCGAGGTCTTGCCGCCGCGACTGGTCAGGATGCCCACCGCCGCGAAGAAGCCGTGAATATCTTCCGGCTTGGTTTCTTCCCGCACCAGAATGATTTTCTCGTTGGCGCCGCGCCCGCGTTTTACCGCGGTGTCGGCGTCGAATACGATCTTGCCCGATGAGGCGCCGGGAGACGCGCCCATCCCGGTCGCCGCCGGCGCGGCTTTATGCTTGGGATCGAGCTGCGGAAACATCATCTGTTCCAGCGATTCGGGGTCAATCCGCAACAACGCCCGTTCGCGGGTGATCAGGCCCTCGTTGGCCATTTCCACCGAGCTGCGCACCATACCCTGGGCGTTCATCTTGCCATTGCGGGTTTGCAGGCAGTACAGCACGCCCTTCTCGATGGTGTACTCGTAGTCCTGCACCTCCTGGTAGTGGCCTTCCAGCTTGTTGCGGAGTTCTACCAGCTGCCGGTACAGATCCGGCATTTCATCCTTCATTTCCGCGACCGGCTTCGGGGTGCGGATGCCGGCCACCACGTCTTCGCCCTGGGCGTTGACCAGGTATTCGCCGTACATGACGTTTTCGCCGGTGCCGGGATCGCGGGTAAAGCCCACGCCGGTGGAGCAATCATTGCCCATGTTGCCGAACACCATGGTCACGATATTGACCGCGGTGCCGTTGGCCTGCGCCGGGGTGATCTTGAACTCGCGGCGGTAATCCACGGCGCGCTGACCCATCCACGAGCCGAACACCGCCTTGATCGCCAGTTCGAGCTGCTCGTAGGGATCTTGCGGGAAGGGGCGTCCGGTCTGCTCCTGCACGGTTTGCAAGAATAACTGGCCGATGTCGCGGAGGTCTTCCGCACTCAGACCCAAGTCCACCTTGACTCCGGCGCGACGCTTGATCGCCTCGAAGTGTTCGTCGAAGAAATGGTCGTCCACCCCCAGCGCGATCTTGCCGAACAACTGGATGAAGCGGCGATAAGCGTCATAACCGAAGCGCTCGTTGCCCGTCAGCTTGATCAACCCGGCCAAGGTCTTCTCATTCAGACCGAGGTTGAGAATGGTGTCCATCATGCCCGGCATGGACATGGAGGAACCGGAACGCACCGACACCAGCAGCGGATTATCCGCGCCGCCGAACTGTTTACCAGTTTCCCCCTCCAACCAGGCCATGTGCGCCCGCACATCATCCATGACTCCATTGGGCAAACGGTTATTAGCGATGTAGTCCAGACAGGCTTCGGTGGTGATCACAAAGCCCGGCGGCACTCGCAAGCCGATCTGCGTCATCTCGCACAGATTCGCGCCCTTGCCACCGAGCAGCATCTTGTTCTTGCCATCCCCTTCGGTGTACTTGTACATGTACTTCTTGGTCATAGTCCTACCTTCGATTACTGGTGGTGAGTAAATAAACATCGCGGAAACACAAAATCCCCTTGCCGATCCGGCGTCTGGATCACGTTCGGGAAGGTCCGCGTGAAAAAATACGTTCCCCGGCCAACAGGCCGGACGGTATCGCCATCAAAGATAGACGCATCAACCGGGAATTGCCAATTTCGCGTGTAGAATGACCGCCTGAATCGGCTGTGATCATTTGACTTGCCGGTGGCTTGACCCGAAACTAACGCGCTCTTAAATAGATTAACCGACCTGCCGCTTTCCGCGCTTTCCCAACCGGATGTCCCCAACCGTTACTCCCCCTTCCCTCGCTCCACCGGACGAACGCCCCGTGGCGACCGTGCGCGGCCTGACGTTCCGCCGCGGCGACCGGGTGATTTTCCAGGACGTCGATCTGGATATCCCGCGCGGTCAGGTCACGGCGATCATGGGTCCGAGCGGCACCGGAAAAACCACCCTGCTGCGTTTGCTCAGCGGCCAGGTTCGTCCCGACGCCGGTCGGATCGAAGTGGATGGCATCTGCGTTCACGAACTCAACTGGCGGGAGCTGTATCAGTTCCGCAAACGCATGGCCATGCTGTTCCAGAGCGGCGCGCTATTCACCGACCTCAACGTGTTCGACAACGTTGCCTTCCCGCTGCGCGAGCATACCCGCTTGCCCGAGCATCTGCTCCGCACCCTGGTGTTGATGAAGCTGGAAGCGGTAGGCCTGCGCGGCGCCCGCGACCTGATGCCGGCGGAACTGTCTGGCGGCATGGCCCGGCGGGTGGCGCTGGCCCGCGCCATCGCCCTCGATCCCACCCTGATCCTGTACGACGAACCGTTCGCCGGCCAGGACCCGATTTCCATGGGCGTGCTGGTCAAGCTGATCCGCACGCTCAACGACGCGCTGGGCCTAACGAGCATCATCGTCTCGCACGACGTCAAGGAAACCGCCGCCATCGCCGACTATCTCTACCTGATCTCCGATGGTCGGATCGTCGAGCACGGCACGCCGGCCGCGCTGGACCGCTCGCACTCGCCCTGGGTCGACCAGTTCATGCACGCCCGGCCCGACGGGCCCATGTCGTTCCATTACCCGGCCCCGCCCTACGCCGCCGACCTGCTGGCGAGTCCGGCGCCATGAGTGCGATCCTGGCGCGCCTGGGGCGCATGGTCCTGGAGCAACTGACCCGGACCGGGCGGGCCGCCCTGTTTTTCCTGAGCCTGCTGGGCGCGCTATCCTTTCTGGTCCGCCGCCCTGGCTTGCTGGTCAAACAACTGTACGCGGTCGGCGTCCTGTCGCTGCCGATCATCCTGGTCTCGGGCCTGTTCGTCGGCATGGTGTTGGGCTTGCAGGGCTACGCAAACCTGGTGGACTTCGGCGCGACCTCGTCGCTGGGAACCGTGGTGGCCCTGTCGCTGATTCGTGAATTGGGACCGGTGCTCACCGCGCTGCTGTACGCCGGCCGGGCCGGATCGGCGCTGACCGCCGAAATCGGCCTGATGAAGGTCACCGAGCAACTGGCCAGCATGCGGATGATGGCGGTGGACCCGTTCCAGCGGGTGCTGGCGCCCCGATTTCTGGCCGGTTGCATCGCCGTGCCCCTGCTGGCCGGCATTTTCACCGCGATCGGCATTCTGGGCGGCTATCTGGTGGCGGTAGAGCAACTGGGTGTGGACAGCGGCGCATTCTGGTCGCAGATGCAGGCCAAAGTACAATTGTCCGCCGACGTCATCAACGGGGTGGTGATCAAGAGCGTGGTCTTCGGCGTGGTCGCCAACTGGATCGCCCTGTTCGAGGGGCATGAGGCCCAGCCCACTTCCGAAGGCGTCAGCCTCGCCACCACCCGCACCGTGGTCTATACCGCGCTGGTGGTGCTGGGCCTGGATTTTCTCCTGACCGCTCTCATGTTTGGAGCTTGGTAAGCATGGCGCAAAAAAATCTGGAACTGGCCGTCGGCGCATTCGTCGCCTTGGGCATCGCGGCTTTTTTCCTGCTGGCGCTCCAAGTCAGCGACCTCACCAGCCTCGGCGACGAACGGGGCTACCGGGTCACGGCTCACTTCGAGAACATCGGTGGTTTGCGGGTGCGCGCCCCAGTCACGATGAGCGGGGTCCGCATCGGGCGAGTGGTCGGGATCGACCTCGATCCACAAACCTATGAGGCGGTGGTCACGCTGTCGATCGATCCCCGCCACGACCAGATTCCGACCGACTCCAGCGCCAGCATTTTGACTTCCGGGCTGCTGGGCGAACAATACGTCGGGCTGGAACCCGGCGGCATGGACAGCCATCTCACTGAAGGCGGCACCCTGCGCCTGACCCAGTCGGCGCTGGTCCTGGAAAAGCTGATCGGCCGGATGCTCACCAACGCGGCGGGTGATTGAAGGTTGGGTCAAAGCAGCCTCTTGGTTTCATGGAGTCCTCGAGCATGAAGAATGCCATCACCCTCGGTTTGCTGTTATTCCTGTTGAGCGGTGGTCCGGTCTGGGCAACCACCCAACCTCCCCAGCAGGTCGTTCAGGACACGTCGGCGCAAATGATCGAGGCCTTGCGGAAAAATCGCGAGGCATTGAGTCGAGATCCAAGCCGGCTGCACGGGCTGGTCAACCAAATCATCCTGCCCAATTTCGACTTCGAGTTGATCTCGCGCTGGGTTCTGGGCCAAACCTGGCGACAGGCCACTCCCGATCAGCGTCGCCGCTTTGCCGAGGAATTCCAGACCCTGCTGGTTCGAACCTATTCCAACGCCCTGCTGGAATATGTGGACGAGGATTTCCAGGTCCTGCCCCAGTCCGGCGCGACGCGTGGCAATGACGCAACGATCCGGACCGAGGTCCGGCCCAGAACCGGCCAACCGATCCAGATTAACTACAGCATGCATCTGAGAGATGGCGTCTGGAAAATTATCGACGTGACTGTGGAGGGCGTCAGCCTGGTCACTAATTACCGCGGCACGTTCGCCAGCCAGATCCGGAGCAACGGTCTGGATGCGGTGATCGCCGACCTGCGGCAACGCAACGCCCAGAGCAGCCGCTGATGGCCGCGGCGACGGTCGAGCGCGACGGTGATACCCTGCGCGTTCGCGGCGAACTGAATTTCGCCTCGGTCGCGGACCTGTGGCGGGCGACCGGACCGCTGTTCGCCACCGATCCGCCCGCCCGAGTCGACCTGGGCGGCGTGAGCCATGCCAACAGCGCTGGAGTCGCCCTGCTGGTGGACTGGCTGCGCCAGGCGCGCGATCGCCAGCGGGAGCTGGTTTTTCTCAACGTGCCCGCACAAATGCGAGCGATTATTCAGGTGGCTGACCTCGACACGGTGCTGCCCGTCGCCTGACAGCGCGGACTGGTCGCCGGTCTTTTTTCAGCATCCTTCCCCTAATTTTTATCAAACTCAACGCCATGCAAGCCCAAGACATCCAGCAATTGATTGAAGAGCAATTACCCGACGCGCGGGCCCTGGTCCAAGGCGACGACGGCGTTCACTTCGAAGCCCTGGTCGTCAGCGCGGCCTTCATCGGTAAGTCGCTGGTACAACAACACCGTCTGGTGTACGCGGCTCTGGGCGAGCGGATGGAGCGCGAAGAGATCCACGCCCTGGCCCTTAAAACCTACACCCCGGAAGCCTGGCAAAAACGGCAATCCTGACTCCACGGACGAATCTTCCAACACCATGAGTAAATTGATCATCAACGGCGGGACGCCGCTACGGGGGGAACTCCGTGCTTCCGGGGCCAAAAACGCGGTACTGCCGATCCTGGCGGCTACCCTGTTGGCCGATTCCCCCATGACCATCCGCAACGTCCCCCATTTACAGGACGTTACCACCACCATGGAACTGCTGGGCCGCATGGGCGTGGACCTGGTGGTGGACGAACGGATGAATATTCAGGTCGACCCACGTTCCATCCACACCTTCCAGGCGCCTTACGAACTGGTGCGAACCATGCGGGCCTCGATCCTGGTACTCGGCCCGTTGCTGGCGCGGTTCGGGCAAGCCGAAGTCTCGCTGCCGGGCGGTTGCGCCATCGGCTCGCGGCCGGTGAATCTGCACATTAAGGGTCTGGAAGCGATGGGCGCCGACATCAAGGTCGAAAACGGCTACATCCGCGCCCGCGCCAACCGCCTGAAGGGCGCGCATATCGTCCTGGATTTGGTCACGGTGACCGGCACGGAAAACCTGTTGATGGCCGCCACCTTGGCCCGGGGCACCACCATCATCGAAAACGCCGCCCGCGAACCGGAAGTCGTGGATCTGGCCGACTGCCTGAACGCGATGGGCGCCCAAGTCGAGGGAGCCGGCACCGATACCCTGGTCATCGAGGGGGTGGAGCGCCTGAACGGCGCCAATTACCAGGTGCTGCCGGACCGGATCGAAACCGGCACTTATCTGCTGGCGGCCGCGATCACCGGCGGGCGCATCAAGGTCAAGGATACCCGGCCGGCGACCCTGGAAGCGGTGCTGCTCAAGCTGGAGGAAACCGGCGCCTGGGTCAACACCGGTCCCGACTGGATCGAGGTGGACATGGATGGCCGCCGACCCAAGGCCGTGCGCATCCGCACCGCGCCCTACCCGGCGTTTCCCACCGACATGCAGGCGCAGTTCGTCGCGCTCAACGCCGTGGCCGAGGGCGTCGGCATGATCACCGAGACGGTGTTCGAGAACCGCTTCATGCACGTCCAGGAACTGCACCGGATGGGCGCGATGATCGAGTTGGAAGGCAACACCGCGGTCAGCATCGGCGTCTCCCGGTTGACCGGGGCGCCGGTGATGGCCACCGACCTGCGCGCCTCGGCCAGCCTGATTCTGGCGGCGCTGGTGGCGGATGGCGAAACGGTGGTGGACCGCATCTACCACATCGATCGCGGCTACGATTGCATTGAGGAAAAGTTGTCTCATTTGGGCGCGCGCATCCGCCGGACCACGGGATGAAACACCGATGACCGCTCCCCTGACTATTGCTCTCTCCAAGGGCCGCATCTTCCAGGAAACCCTGCCGCTGCTGGCCGCGGCGGGCATCGTGCCGACCGACGATCCCGAAACCAGCCGCAAGCTGATTCTCGACACCACACAGCCGGACGTGAAGCTGGTGATCATTCGCGCCACCGACGTACCGACCTATGTCCAGTACGGCGCCGCCGACCTGGGCGTGGCCGGCAAGGACGTGTTGATGGAGCACGGCGGCGAAGGGCTGTACGAACCGCTGGACCTGAACATCGCCCGCTGCCGGCTGATGGTGGCGGGTCGGGCCGACCATCAACTCCGGTCGAGTCGGCCGCGCATCGCCACCAAGTATGTCAACACCACGCGCCGGTATTACGCCGACCAGGGTCGACAGGTCGAAGTCATCAAGCTGTATGGCTCGATGGAACTGGCGCCGTTGGTGGGGCTGACGGATTATATCGTCGATGTGGTGGACACCGGCAACACGCTGAAAGCCAACGGTTTGGCCCCACTGGAGCATATCGCCGACATCAGTTCGCGGCTGATCGTCAACAAAGCGGCGATGAAGATGAAGCACGCCCGGATCAAGGCGATCATGGAGCGGATGGCCGCCGCGGTTGGCGCCTAAGAGACTGTACAAAAACGCCTCTAAGGTGGATTCCTGGAAATATTTTACCAACGCGTAGGGTGGATAAGCGAAGCGCATCCACCAGTCAGCCCTTTGGTGGATGCGGCGCGGAGCGCCTTATCCACCTACGCTAATTCGGTAAGATCTTTTCTGGAAATCGCCTAAGCTTCCTCACCTCAGTTTTCCGACCACCACAAGCGAAGCGGGGCAAGCTCCCCCTGGAAGCCCGATCATGCCGAACATCCAGCGCCTGAACACCACCGAGGCCGACTTCTGGCCACGGTTGGAAATTCTGACCGCCTGGGAAGGCGTCGCCGACGAAGCCGTGACCGCCACGGTGCGCGAAATCCTCGCCGCGTTTGCGCACCTGGGCGAGGATTTCGCGCACCGTGGCGGTCACGGCTTCGTCGGCGACGCCTTCCCAGGCGGTCAGAATTTCCAACCGTGGCCAGAAGTCGGCCTCGGTGGTGTTCAGGCGCTGGATGTT
>JAWOHQ010000146.1:0-8747 GCA_046485105.1 Candidatus Competibacteraceae bacterium
CCGGGTTGATGCCGAGCGAAGCCGCGACCTGTTGTTGGGTGAGATCGAGCGCCCGCCGCAGCTCTTGCAGCGGCATTTCGGCCAGGAGTTGCCGGTAGAGGGCGTCGGAACGCGCCCGCGACTCCGGCGACATCCGGGCCACCCGCTCCGAAAATTTCTTAGCCATTGAGTAGACCCTCCTTTTTCAGCGTCTCCAAATGCTCGTCGTACCGGCGATCCGTCACCGGGACGAAGGTGTCGTACCAATGATCGTCGCCGGTTTTTTGCCACCCACGAGTAGAAGCGCCGTGCGGCGCGGGTCGAAAGCGTACAACACACGGTAAGGTTCCCCCTGGTGCGGCACGCCCAGCCCCCGCTCGCGCTCCAGCCACGCGGCCACCCGCCGCCGATGGCGTACCCCGCTTTGTCGCCGCCCACCCAATGCTCGTCGCTCTATCGGGTCCTGCGATCCAGCGTTTCGCCTCCAGCGCGGCCGGATAAAAGCCCGCCCTTGTGTCTCACCGAGCAGCTCATCTCTTCCCAATAAGCCGTGGGATCGACGCGTTTTGCTTCGGCGCTTCCAGGCGTAGCCAAAAACAGGAAGTCGGCGCCGATCCGCTGCAAAAGCGCCCGCCGTTTTGAAGGCGCGCGCACCGCCTTTGGCCGCGCCTCGCGACCCGCCCTTGCAGGACAGATTCCGGGGGTAAGATCGAATCGAAGGACCCCCTGGAAAGCGCCGTCACGACGGGAAAGCGCCACCGCGCCACCCGCCGCCGGCCCCGCGATTTCAGGCCACCACCCAAGGACGGTTATCGACTCGCTGAGAGGAGACCGGTTATGAAACTGCACGACATCCCCCTGGACCACCTGACCGTCGCCGCGAGCAACAGCCGCACCCACGGCGCGGGCGACGACCTGGAGTCGCTGGCCGCCAGCATTCGGGCGCGGGGTCTTTTGCACCCCTTGCTGGTCCGGCCCGCAGCGGACGGCGCGGGCTTCGAGATCGTCGCCGGCCAGCGGCGGTATCTGGCCTGCCGGCGGCTCGCCCAGGACGGGCCGGTGGCCCCGTTGCCGTGTCGGGTGCTGGACGCGACCGACGACGCGGCGGCGCTGGACCTCTCGCTGGCCGAGAACCTCGATCGCCGGCCGATGGAGCCGTTCGACCAGCACGAGGCGTTCGCCCGGCTGGTGAAGCTGGGGCAGGGCGCGGACGCCATCGCCGCCCGGTTCGGCGTGACCGAGCGGCTGGTCCGGCAGCGTCTGGCCCTGGCCGGCTTGATCGAACCGATCAAGCGCGAATCCCGCACGGGCGCGATCGGGATCGCCGACGCCCAAGCGCTGGCGCTGGCGACGCCCAAGCAGCAGCGGGAATGGATGAAGCTGTATCGAGATAAAGCGCAGTATGCCCCGCGGGGCGGCCCGCTCAAGGCGTGGCTGTGCGGCGGCGCGGCGATTGCGACCGAGGTGGCGCTATTCCCCCTGGAGGAGTACGAGGGCCGGATCGTCGCCGACCTGTTCGGCGAGCACGCCTATTTCGACGATGCCGCGCAGTTCTGGACGCGGCAAAACCGCGCCATCGTCGCGCTGCGGGATCGGTTGTTGGCCGAGGGTTGGGCCAGGGTCGAGGTGCTGGAAACCGGCGAGTATTTTCGGGGCTGGGAACATCAGCGCACCAGCCAAGCCGAGGGCGGTTGGGTGTTTCTGTTGCCGCAGCACAGCGGCGAGGTGGTGGTTTGCGAGGGGTATTTGCCGCTCGAGGAAGCGCGCCGACAGGCCCGGCAGGCGGCGGGGCTGGAAGCGGGGACGGACGCGGCCAACGACGCGCCCAAGCCCGCCCGGAGCGAAACCACCCAAGCCCTGCGAAACTACGTGGCGCTGCACAAGGCGGCGGCGGTGCGTCACGCCTTGACCCAACACCCGGCCATCGCCGCGCGGCTGGCGGTGGCGTGCCTGATCGGCGGCGCGGAGAACTGGTCGGTGCGCGGCGACCGCACCCCGCCCCACAACCCCGCCATCGAGGCCAGCGTCCGGGCGAGCGCCGCGCCCGGCGGGTTGGCGAGCGAACGCGCGACGGTCCGGCGCTGGCTGGCGGGCGAGACGGACCCCGCGCCGCCCCCCGCCGCGGAACCCCCGGACGCACCTCTCGCCGGCTCCGGTTCCAGCGACCGGCGCGCCGCCGAGGCGTTCGAGCGCTTGCTGGCGCTGAGCGACGCGCAGGTGTTGCAGGTGCTGGCGGTGATCGCCGCCGAGGCCCTGGTGGCGGGCGGCCGCTTGGCCGAGCGGGCGGGCGAACTCCTCCACCTCGACATGCGCCGGTTCTGGCAACCCGACGAGACCTTTTTGGGCTTGCTGACCGACAAGGACGCCTTGGCCCGGATCGCGGCGGAGGTGGGCGGCAGCCCGCCCGGCAAGGCGACCAACCAGGAGTTGCGCGGGCTGATTCGCCGCCGGTTGCGAGGGGAGGGTTGTCAGCCGGTCGAGAACTGGCTGCCCCGCTACTTCGAGTTCCCGACCCGAGGATACACCGAGCGCCCGGTGGCGGAGGCCCGCGCCGCCCGCGACCGACCGGCGCCCCGCCGGGGCGGCGCGGCTCCCGACGCGGAGGGCGAGACCGGGTTCGAGGCCGAAGCCGAAACCGAGGCCGAAACCGAAACCGAGGCCGAAACCGAGGCTGAAACCGAGGCTGAAACCGAGGCCGCAGTCGCGGCTTGAACCGCCGGGCGGGCGAACGTCCCGCCCGCCCGTGCTTCGCGGACCACGGCTTGCAGGAAATTTATTCCCCATAAAATGAGAATTAAGGAGGTCGTTAAAGCAGGAGAACCGAACACAGCCACCCAGAAAGCGAGGAACCAACCATGTACTACGCGATTGCGGGTTCCACCCTCATCCCGCTCGTCGACCGAAAGGCGGCGCTGCGCTTCGCGAGCAACGAACTGCGGCCCGAAACCGAGATTTACCGAATGCCGAAAGGCTGGCGCGGCCCGAAGCCGCTCGATAAGGAACGGATTGCCACCCAAGGAACGGCGATGGACGTGCATTTCCAAGCGGATGGACCAAAAGGCGCTGGCGTTGCCGCAAACAACGCGAGCGCCCCACAGCCACCCCGAACCGTCACGAACGAGGTGCAATCATGAAATCACGAATCGCCCCCCCACCGCAACGGGAAGCCGTTGCCCTCCCCTTCCATCCCGCCACCGCGCGGGGGGACGTGGCCGGCCTGCTCCGCGCGCGCGGTCTCCGCTGGCGCTGGAGCATCCCGCGCCGCGTCCCGGACATCGTCCCGGCTTTTTAATCCCCATCACCCACGAAGCCCGTCCGCGCGGGCGGGAAGGAGACGGCAATGACAACCTTTAGCACCCCCATCGAAATCGCTCTGGACGAGACCGGGCGGCCCGAAGGCCAGATTTTGGCCGATTCCATCCGCCAGTGGCGCTCCGACTGCCAGGCGGGGCAGTTCAAGATCGGCGCGGCCACGCTGCGCGGTCCCAAGCTGGACATGGAGATCGTCGGCGCGCAGATCAACCAAGGGGAATTTTTCGGGTATCCCCTGCAAACGTGGCTGGCCGTGCTGTTCGTGGATCCCGACGGCGTGCTGGCGTCGATCTTGTTCAAGACCGAGAGCCTGGACAACTTCGAGGAGTTGCGCCGGCAGTACTGCTTGAAGGGGGAAACCCTGCTGGGCAAGACCATTCGCGCCGGCATGAGCAAGCGCGCCAGCCGTGCCAGCGGCGAGAGCTACTACGCGGTCGAGTTCGAGGTGGTCAGCGACGGCCAGTACGCCCGGCAAATCGCCGACTTCCGGCAACAACATTACCACCCCGGCCTGTTCCGGCCATTGACCGGCCCCGCCGAAAACGGGAACGGCCACGAGGCCGACGGCCAAGCCAAACCCGCCCGCAAAGGCCAGTGCAAGTAACCCACCCTCATCCCGCGCCAGGGAAGGCGCACGACCGGAGTCCAGATCATGACCGAGCCGACCCTCGAGCATCGGACCGCGACCGAGCCGACCGCCATCGTCGAGTACCGCCCCACCGCCGCCGCGCTGGCGCGGTTGCGGCAGAAGTACGCCGCGCCGTTCGCCGTGACCACCGCCCCCGGCCTGGCCGCCGCCAAGGCGGCCCGCGCCGAGATTCGCGGCTTGCGCGGCGCGCTGGAAAAGACCCGCGCCGAACTCAAGGCCCCGCTGCTGGCGCACGGCCAGCTCATCGACGCCGAGGCCAAGCGGATCAACACCGCGCTGCTCGCCATTGAGGAACCCATCGACGCGGCGATCAAGGAAGAAGAAAAGCGCAAGACGGAGGAGAAAGCGGCCCGCGAGCGCGCCGAGGCGGCCCGCGCCGCCGCGCTCCAGGCCCAGATCGACGCGATCCGCCGGCGAGCGCTGGACGCGGCAAGCCGGGACGCCGCCGCGATCCGGGCGGCGCTGGAAGACGCCCGCGCGGTCGAGCCGGACCCCGACGCGTTCGCCGAGCGCTGGCCGGACGCGATGCGCGCCATCGCCGAGGTCCGGCGGGCGCTGGAAACGCTGCTGGCCGAGCGGGAGGCGCGGGAGGCGCGCGAGGCCGAGGAAGCGGCCCGCCTGAAGGCCGAGCGGGAGGAACTGGCCCGGCAACAAGTCGAACTCGACCGGCGGCGGGAAGCCGAGGACGCCCAACGGCGAACCGAGCGGGAGGAACTGGCCCGCTTGCGCGCCGAGGAGGCCGCCCGGCAGGAAGCGGAGGCGAAAGCCCGCGCCGAAGCGGAGGCCCGGCGGCAGGCCGAGGCCACGGCGAAGCCCGCCCGGATCCGGAAGCCGGCCCAGGCCGACCCGCTGGCGGCGATCAAGGACGCCCTCGCGGCGGGAACGATCGCCGGACCCGAGGCCATCGACCGAGCCTATCAACTCGGCTTCGAGGCCGGCGAGCAGGCCACGCGCAAAGCGGCCTGAACCTTCGACCCTTCACCGTGCCAGGGAGGGCGCATCATGAGGAACGATGCCATGATCGATCGCGAAAAGCAGTTTCTCTTGCAAGCCGAGGAAAACGCCCGCTTGCAAGCCGACCATGCGGCGGAAGTCGAGCGAATCGCCGACGAAATCATCGACAAAATCTTGGCCGAAGAACCGGGACGCGCGCTTCGCCTCGCGCGGGAAGCCGAAGCCTACGAGCAAGCGATGGTAAAGGTTGCTGCACGAATCCAACACTGGGGCGCCGTCGAGACCGATTCGCTACCAGCGATCCGGCGAGCGCTGGCGGCAAGACCCATCGCCGTGCCCGTCGCGCTGACGCTGGCATACTCGCTCGGGTTGCATACCGAACGCCGCACGGCCCGGAACGCCGCCGACCGCGAGGGCATGCCGGCATGAACAATTCGCGCGCCTATTTCCGTCGGCCCGGCGTATCGAGCCACGCCCTGATCGAAATGCGGCGGTCCCCGCTGCACTGCTGGGCGAAGTACGTGGACCCCGACCGCACGGACGAGGAGCCGACCGCCGCGATGCGGTTCGGCACGCTGGTCCACGCGCTGGCGCTGACGCCGGCCACCTTCGCCGAGGAGTTCGCGCTGGCGGATTCGATCAACCGCCGCACCCACCAGGGCAAAGCCGACTACGCCGCGCTGGTGGAGTCGGGCAAGCTCGTGGTCTCCCGTGAGGAGTACGCCACCGCGCTGGAGATCGTCAAGGCGATCCGGCGGCATCCCGTGGCCGGCCCTTTGTTCAAAACCGGCGAACCGGAAAAAGTCCTCACCGTGGAGCGGGAACCGCACCTGCTTCCACTCAAAGGTCGGCCGGACTGGCTGGCCCCCCAGCCGGCCCTCGTGGAGTTCAAAACCGCGACCGACGCGAGCAAGGAGGGCTTTTTGCGCGCGGTCTACCGGCACGGCTACCACCTGTCGGCGGCCTATTACCGGATGCTGGTCAGCCGGACGACGGGAACGCCCGAGGCCGCCATCCCGCACGCTTTCGTGGTGGCGGAAACCAAGCACCCGCATGCGGTGGCGGTCTATCCCTCTTCGGAGCGGTTGCTGGCGGAAGGCCGGGGCCTGTGGGAAACGGCGCTGGCCCGGTTCGACGAGTGCTGGATCGACCGGGAGTGGCCCGGCTATCCGGTGGAACTGCTGGAGCCGGCCCGCGCTGCGGGCGGACTCCGCTTCGCGTTGGAAGAAGGGGAGCTGGACCTGTAAGCCGCGCGCCGGGGACGGCGCGCGCGAGATCGGCCTTTTTACTTTCGGAAGCTCCTCAGCCCGAAGGATCGTCTGATTCCCGAAAGACAGTTTCAGTGGTGCGCCGTCGGCGCCCGCGCGCCGCGGCCCCCGGCGGGGGCGCGGTCTCCCGGATTCGGCGCGCGGACCCCTACCCGGTAAAGCAGTAGCGATACGGAATGAAGGCCACCAAAATGCCGATCTCGCTCAGCGGACACTCGAAGCGCGGCCAGAGGTTGTAGCCGTAGCCGCCTTCCGGGTCGATCGGCGTGGGCAGGTCGGCGATGTTGGCCCGGCAGTGGCGGGTCGGCACGGGCGAGACGCTCTGCCAGTCGCCCCGCGCGTAGGCCGTGGTCCGCTTGGGCCGCCGGACGCGGGGGTCCGCCAGCAGGTCCGCGCCCCGGTAGGTCAGCGCCGGCGCGACCCGCCCCGGATGGTCGTGGTTCAGAAACCCGTGGCGCGGGTAGACGTGACCCCAGAGTTCCCCGGCCCGACCGATGCGGTCCCCGGAAAAAGGGTTCAACACGATGGCGGCGTACTCCGCGTCGGTGATCGGCCAGCCCGAGCGCCACCACGGCGCGTCGACCCCGGATAAATAATAGGGATAGAAATAATCCACGTCGTTCGGGCACAGCAGGCGGTCGATCTTCACGCCGCCGCCGCCCCAGGCGTGATCGCCGACCGCGCTGGCGATCTCGCGCAAGGTTCTGGCGATGGCGGCGAAATCCACCCCGCTGGCCCGCACCGCGGCGATGAGGTCCTCGATCGCCGCCGCCAGATCGAACTGTTCGGCCACCGCCGCGCCCGGAAAAACCGGCGGCGGCCCGCAGCGGTTCGGATCGGTGAAGCAGCGGACCGCCCACCGATTCCACGACTCGACGAAGGCGCTCAACTCTCCAACGCCGCCGCCGGTCTCGCCCTCGGTGTGGGCATCCGCCGTCAGCTCCCCGTTTTTATCGAGCAGGGCGGGCAGGAGGGCGACGGGATGGCCCATGAATTCGACTTCCTTGAAGTTCGTGCTCTGGTGCTCGCCGTACTGGCCGTACCGGGTCGGGCCGCCGCCGCTCTCGGCGATCGGCGCGCCCAGCAGCGCCCGGCCCACCCACGCGGCCAGCCGGTCCAGCAGCCGCTGCTGGAGGACGCCCACGAGGGCGGCCCATTCCCGATACGGTTCCTTGGGGAAGCGGTCCGCGGCCATCCCGTGCAGGCAGGCCAGATGATGCTCGACGCGCGGCACATAATAGATCTCGACGGTGTAGCCCGTGTAGCGAATCCGGATCTCGATACCCAGCAGGCAGTATTTCAGACAGGCCCTCAGGCCGGCGACCGTGCGCCCGATCAGTTCCCGGGTGTCGTAGGTCTCGCCCGGATCGACGGCGGACGCGACCCGCTCGGGGACGGCGACCAGCAGGAGCGCGGCCAGGGCGAGGGTGGGAAGGCGCGGCGCGGCGGCGTGGAACGTCATGGCGGGATCCTCGGGGGTGGCAAACGATGAAAGGGGGCATGCGCGCGCGGGCGGGGGTTCCCGCGCGCGCGCCTTGCGGTGGAGGGGAAGCGAGCGGGTCCCCCCGTCCCGCGCCCGGACGGTCCGGGCTGGGTTGGCGCGGACGCGCCCGCCGACCGCGCGGCGGGCGTCCAGGGATGGGCGACGATCCCGCCGCGCGCCACGATGCGGAGGGCCTCAATCGACTCCTTCACCGTGGATCGCTCGGCGCCGGGCGTCATTGACGATGGCCGTGTAGGATCGGCCAGAGCGGTTTTGTTCGGCGCGCAGCCGGCGGTGCAGTTCCTGGAGCGCCGCGCGGGGTGTTTGCCGGAATGCGATCAGTCGGTACCCGGTGACGCCATCGGAGATGGCCCACCCGTCTTCTTGGTCGGTTCGCCAAGGTGGGTTGCCTTGGGGAACCTCGTGATGCAGGACCAGCCCATAGCGGATGGGCCAGCAGGGGAACGGGGCCGTTTCGCCTCGATCCAGCGCCGGTTTGAAGGTGGCCGGCGCCTTGCGCGACCGTCGGCGGTGGGGAAGGGTATCGACGGTCATGACCGCACCTCCGCCAACGCCGCCTTCCGGGCCGCCGACCGCTCTCGCCCGGCAAACCGGGCGACGTTCGCCTCGACGCCACTCGCGCCGTGCGGGCCGACCGCGCCGGCCAGGCCGACCGACGCGAATTCCGCGCCCGGAACCGGGCGCAGGGATTCGGATATGGCTCTTTTCATCGAATTTTCTCCTACCGGTCTTGCTCCGCGCCGGCCGCGCGGCCTTCCCCCGAAGGGGAGGGGGGAATCGGCCCCCGCGCGCGATCTCGCCGAGCGCGGGGGACGGCTCACACCTCGGGTTGCAGCAGGGCCTTGAGGGCGTCCCGCGCGGCCTCCCGAGTCGCCACGACGGGCGGCGCGACGCCGCGCAGGCGCGCCTGATGGGCGAGCTGCCGGCGCAGCAGATCCAGGGTCGCGTCGTCCGCTGGCGGGGCGGCCGGGTCGGCCGGCGGCCCGCCCGCAAGGCCTGCGGCGGCGTCCGCCGCCACGTCGACCCCCAACGCCGCCCGCAGGCGACGCCGCGCGGCGGTTTCCAGTCCTTCCAAGTCCCC
>JAWOHQ010000378.1:0-2565 GCA_046485105.1 Candidatus Competibacteraceae bacterium
TATTCGTGACCCGGCTGCGAGTTCCCGCGGGCGTCAGCGCCCCCCAAGCCCGACGCAATCTGGCGCGCCGAATTCCCGAAGGCTATTTCGTGCTCAACCACATTTATCGAGTTGCCGCCGCCTGCCCCGAGGACCGGTGTTATGGTTCTTCGCTGATCGGCTGGGAAGCATCGGGGCGTTGCGGGCGTGGAATCAAGCTGGGCATGGTGGATACCGCCGTGAACAAGCGCAATCCAGCTCTGAGCGGACGAAGGGTTACGACTCGGTCCTTTGCCGAAGACGGCCGCGCGTCGTCTCCCACGCATGGTACCGCCGTGGCGGCGCTGCTGGTTGGCGCGCCGAGCAGCGGTTTCCCTGGTTTGTTACCCAACGCCGAGCTGTACGCCGCCGATACCTTCATCGGGACCAGTCCCGAAACGTTACGCACCAATGTGCTGTTGTTAAGCCAGGGGTTGGACTGGTTGCTGGAACAACAGGTGGCGGTGGTGAACGTCAGCCTGACCGGCCCGGCCAACCGCTTGCTGCGGGTCGCCGTCGGTCGATTGAACCAGCAAAAGATTCCGCTCATCGCCGCCGCCGGCAACGGCGGTCCCGGCGCGCGCCCGGCGTTTCCGGCGGCCTATCCAGAAACCGTCTCCGTGACGGCCGTGGATCAGTTGTTGCGACCCTATCGCCTGGCCAATCGGGGGGACTATTTGACCGTGGCCGCGCCGGGGGTGCGCATCTGGACGCCGGGACCGCGCGGCGGGCAATACAGCGACGGCACCTCGTTCGCGACGCCCCACGTCACCGCCGTGGCGGCGCTGCTGCGCCACCGCCAACCTGGCCTCGACCACGCCGGGCTGGCCGCCAAACTGCAAACCAACGCCCGCGATTTGGGGGCCCCCGGCAAGGACCCCGTGTTCGGCTGGGGGTTGGTGCAAAGTCCGGGGCGTTGTGAATGACCGGGAGGGTCGGGCGGGGATCGATCGACCGTTACAGCCCGGCGCACTCGGCCGTCGCCGGGATCGCGCCTCCTTGCAGAACGGTCAGTCGTCCGCCGTCCAGGCGCCAGATCCAGTCCGCCAGGGCCAGATGGCGCGGGTTGCGCGTGACCAGCAAGGTGGTCGCTCGGCGCTGCCGCAAAATCCGCTCCAGCATCTGCTGGCCGGCTTCATCCAAACCCGCCTCCACCTCGTCCAGCAACAAGAGCGGCGGATTGCCCAACAACGCCCGAGCCAACAGCAACCGTTGCCTGACTCCGGGCGGAAGCTTGTATCCGCCTTCGCCGATTCGGGTCTTCAGTCCTTTGGGCAGGTTGGCGATGGTGTCCGCGAGGTCGCATTGCCGGCACAACTCCTCAAGATCCTCGGGAGTGGCGCGCGGCTGGCGATAGCTCAGGTTGCGGGCGAAACTGCCTTGCAGCAGCGGCAGTTCCGGGCTGTCGATGCCGACGGTCCGGCGGATGGATTGCAGCGTACAATCGGCCAAGTCTTGGCCGTCGACCGTGACGCGACCGGCATCGGGAACCAGCAGCCCGGCGACGGCGGCCAATAAGGTGGATTTGCCGGAGCCGTTGCCGCCGACCACCGCGATCAGATTCCCTGGTGCGGCCTCGGCTCGAAGATCCTCCAATACCCCATCGACCGTAAGGCCCTCGATGCACAATCGGCCCGCGTTCGCCTTTAGGATCGCGGTCCGGCCTGGATGCTCCAGCGACGGCAGGGATAGAAAGGCCCGCAAATAGTCCCGCGCCGCCCGACAGTTCTGCCAGTAGTCGTACACCCGGGCCAGCGCGTTGAGATGCGGTTGCAGCAACCCGGCCACCGCCAGCGCCGCCACCAGCGCGCCCGGCGTCACCGTTCCCTGGGCCAGTTCCCAGGCGCCCAGCAGTACGATCAGCGCGGTGACCAGCCCGCCGCCCGCTTCCGGCAACAGCCGAATCCAGGCCGCCGTTCGCGCCCGCGCCACCATCGTCGTCCGTAACTGTTCGCTTTGCCGCCGCACCCGTTCGCGTTCGCGTCGGGTTTGGCCGCAACCCTGGATGGTCGCCACCGCCCCCAACCGATCGCCGATCATACTGGCCAGTCGCCCTTGCTCCCGGCGCGCCTGACGCACCCGAACCAGCAATCGTGGTCCGAGCAGAGCCATGATCGCCCCCAGCATGGTCAAAATCGCGCCGACCGCCAGCGCCAGCCGCGGGCTGATCGCCGCCAGCACCGCCAGCGCGCCCGGAACGGCGATGACGCCGACCAGCAAGCGCGCCAGTCCCTGGCTGGCCCAGAGCCGCAGGGCGCTGAGATTGCCGCTGAAACGCAGCATCAACAGGCCGCGCGGTCGCTGGCGGAGCACAGGCAACGGCAGCGCCGCCAGATGGGCGAACAACCGCAGCCGCACGCTGGTGATGTAACGCTGGCCCAGTTCCTCGGCGTCGCGGCGCTCCCAAACCCGCAGCGCCAACAGCAGCAGCGTCAAGCCGAGCAAACCGGCGATGCTGAAGTACAACCCGGACGAAGGTAGGTCCGCGCCGGCGAACAGGGCATCGAAACTTTGACGGACCAGCAAGATCGTGCAGGCGGCGGCGGC
>JAWOHQ010000016.1:0-7673 GCA_046485105.1 Candidatus Competibacteraceae bacterium
AAGCCCCGCTGGTGTACGACAAGGCTCGGCAGGAACTGATCTGCGAGGAGAGCCGGTTGGCCTATCCGATTCGCGACGGCATTCCGGTGATGCTGGAGTCGGAGGCGCGGCGACTGACGGACGACGAGGTGAAGGCAAACGCGGAGAATTCCATTGAGTGAAACCGATGAGTGAAACCGGGTTCGGTTTTCGGGTGGCGATTCCCGCGCGCCATGCCTCGACCCGCTTGCCTGGCAAGCCGCTGAGGTTGCTGGCCGGTCGGCCTTTGATCGAACACGTCTATCGGCAAGCCCTGGCCAGCGGCGCCCTGGAGGTGGTGATCGCCACCGACGATCCGCGCATCCGCGCGGTGGGGGAGAATTTTGGCGCGACGGTGTGCATGACCGCGCCCGAGCACCCCTCCGGCACCGACCGGCTGGCGGAGGTCGCGGATCAGCGCGGCTGGCCGGACGAGGCCATCGTCGTCAACCTGCAAGGCGACGAACCGCAAATGCCGCCGGCGCTGGTTCATCGAGTGGCGGCCGAACTGGAGAATCATCCCGACGCCGGAATCGCCACGCTCTGTACCCGGATCCATGATCCAGCGGACGTGTTCGACCCGAACGTGGTTAAGGTGGTGCGAGATGCGCGGGGCGACGCCCTGTATTTCAGTCGCGCCCCAATTCCCTGGAATCGCGAGACGTTTCAGGGTGGCGGCGGGGCCGGGTTCGTCCTGCCGGCGGGCGTCGCCTATTGGCGTCATATCGGACTCTATGCCTACCGGGCCGCGGTGTTGCGCCGCTATCCGCGTCTCGCGCTGGCCCCGGCCGAGCAGGCCGAGGCGTTGGAGCAATTGCGCGCCTTGTGGCATGGCATCCGAATTCATGTCGCCGAGGCGCCCGAGGCGCCGCCTCCAGGAGTGGATACCGAGGCCGATCTGGCGCGGGTGGCGGCGGAACTGGAGCGCTCGGGCTAGACCGCTGTCATCCTCTCCCTTCTTCCCCAACAGACGCGGTGGGATGGCGGTGCAGCAGATCGAGCGTGGCCAGTTCTGGCAGGTCCGGGTTGAAGCCGGACCGATGCGCGTTCAACACGGCGACCGTAAAGGTTTGCGGCGCCCGGAAGCTGGCGTCGCCATACTGGTCGGCGTGGATGATCTTGCGGTCGTGGCCGTCGCGCAACACGAGCGCGAGCTCATCGACCAGAATGTCGATGACCTGGCAGGGGATACCTTGATAGAGCAGGGATTGGCCCAGCAGGTTTTTGAGTTTGTCTGGATCAATGCGCAACATGAGCGGTGGTCCCTAAGGTGATCGGTTCCAGAATCATGCACGCCATTCGCGCGAGGTTTGCACGCTCGCGGCGGGCGGATGAGGCAAAGGCGAAAGCGATGGTCAGAGTCCTGTTCGTATGCATGGGCAACATTTGTCGTTCCCCTCTGGCGGAAGGCGTATTCCGGCGGATGCTGGAAGGCGTTGGCCTCAACGAGAAGGTCTATGTGGATTCGGCGGGCACCCATTCTTATCATATTGGCGCGCCCCCCGATACGCGCAGTCAGGCCACGGCGCTGCGCCGGGGCGTGGATCTGCGCGGCATCCGCGCTCGGCGAGTCGAGGAAACGGATTTGCTCGAGTTCGATTACGTACTGGCGATGGATCGGGACAATCTCGAACATCTGTTGGCGTTGTGCCAGGAAGAGTCGGAATTACGAAGCCGGATTCAGTTGTTCCTGGATTTCGCTCCGGATTTGCCCGAGCGGGAGGTGCCAGACCCCTATTATGGCGGTTCGACCGGCTTCGAGCGGGTGATGGATTTGGTCGAGGAGGCCGCCCAGGGTCTGCTGGTCCATATTCGCAGGCGCTATCGAATCTGAACGAACCCGAACCAATTTCCGGGCGAACGGGGCTGGAATTCCAGCCCCGTCGCTGGAAAAACGATCAGGTCGCCGGTCTGGGTTCGTCGTGGGTATCGGGCGACGCTGGTTCGGTCGGTTCGGTCGGTTCGGTCGGTTCGGTCGATTCCGGCGCATCGTCGCCTGATTCGATTTCGCGCAGGGTGGGTTCCGGCTCCAGCAGGACCGGCGCTTCATCGGCCTGCGGCATGGCGAGCGCGGCGTCCGCTCCGGCCTCAACGGAGATCGCGCCTTCCTGGGAAACCTCGGCGGTCATGGCCGGTTCCATCGCGGGCGCCGAAGTCGGTTCCGCTGGTGAGTCGGGCAGCGAATCGGCTGGGGCGAATTCTTCAGCGGTGACCGGATTCTCGCCACCAGCAACGGTCTCCGCGCGGCGGTCGACCGGTTGATCCGGGTTGGGTTCGGATTCCGTCGGCGGCGGTTCGAGGAGAGCGATGGGCTCGACCAGCGTGGAAGCCGGGCTCTCGGATTGGGTGACTGATTCCACCGGTTCCACCGGTTCCGCAAATTCCACGGTGACCGGATATTCCAGCCGGGTAGGGGGCGGGGCGACAGGTTCGCTCGCCGGTGGTGACCAGGTCGCGGCTTTGGCGGCGGCGAGCATCTCCTTGGGTAGCCGTGGCCGACCGCTGCGAATGCGCCGTTGTGGTCCCGCTGCTGGGGATTGTGGGGTCGTGGGGAGTTCCGCCGAGGGCGGTGGCGCGGCGATGGGTTCCGCCGAGGGCGGTGGCGCGGCGATGGGTTCCGCCGTTGGAAGCGGTGCTTGGTCTTGATAGAGCGCGTCGGCGCCTTCCTCGAAGTCTTCGGCGGCGTCCGCGCCCTCGGGAACGGCATCGGTATCGGTCGCGGCGGGGGCGTCGCCGCGCCGACGGCGACGGCCGCCGCGGCGTCCGCGGCGGCTACGTGGGTTGAGATTTTCCGGTTCGGTTTCAGAGGGCTCGGCCGATGGCTCCCCGGCTTCCACGGCCGATGAGTCTGTGGATTCGACGGCCGACGGGGATTCCGGTTGCGGCTCCTGAGTCGGCGGGGTGATAGCGGCGGTCTTGGCGACGGCTGGGACCGGCGGTTCGACGGCGGTCTTGGCGGCGGCTGGGACCGGTGGTTCGGCGGCGGTCTTGGCGGCGGCTGGGACCGGCGGTTCGGCGGCGGTCTTGGCGACGACCGGCGGCGTCGCGCTCGATTCCGCTTCGGGTCGGCGGCCGGGCCGGTCGCGACGCTGCCGATCCGGCTTGGCGGGCCGGGTTCCCGCCTTGGTCGGTCGTTCTTCGCTGGGTTGCGGGGATTGTCCGAACAAATTGCCCCACAGCCAGCGGAAGAAACTCGGGTTGGCTTCGGGTTTGGGCGCGGGCGTGGGCGGCGTCGGGGCCGGGGTCGAAGGCGCGACTCCCTTGACCGCCGGTTCCTCATCCAGGAGCCGGCCCGTGACGCGGGGTTGCGGTTCGTACTGTTCCTCGTAATCTTCCGCCAGCGTGTACGACAACCGTTGCGCGTCCGTCAGTTCGTCCATCCGCAAGCGGTTCAGCTTGAAATGCGGAGTTTCCAGCGAGTTGTTGGGAACCAGCAGAATTCCAACCCGGTGGCGCTGTTCGATGGCGCGGATCACCTCGCGTTTTTCATTGAGCAGGAAGGTCGCGACCTTGATCGGCAGTTGGGCGACAACCCGGCCGGTTTTGTCCTTCATCGCTTCTTCCTGGATCAGCCGCAAAACGCTCAGCGCCAGCGATTCCACATTGCGGATGGTGCCTTGGCCATTGCAGCGCGGGCAGATGAGGTGGCTGGCTTCGTCCAACGACGGCCGCAGCCGCTGCCGCGACATTTCCAACAGGCCGAACCGGGAGATGCGGCCGATTTGCACCCGCGCGCGATCCATTTTCAGCGCCTCGCGCAGCCGGGTTTCGACCTCGCGCTGGTTGCGGGCGACGCTCATGTCGATGAAATCGATGACCACCAAACCGCCCAGATCGCGCAAGCGCATTTGCCGGGCGATTTCCTCGGCTGCCTCCAGGTTGGTGTTGAGCGCCGTTTCCTCGATGTCGCTGCCCTTGGTGGCGCGGGCCGAGTTGATGTCGATGGAGACCAGCGCCTCGGTGTAGTCGATGACGATGCTGCCGCCGGCCGGCAGGGTCACTTCGCGCAGATAGGCGGTTTCGATTTGAGATTCGATCTGGAAGCGGGTGAACAACGGAATGTTGTCCTGGTACAGCTTGAGCTTGTTCAGGCTGTGCGGCATGACCTGCTGCATGAAATCCTGGGCCTGACGGTGGACGGTCGGGTTGTCCACCAGAATTTCGCCGATGTCGGCGCGCAGGTAATCCCGCAGGGCGCGGATGATGATGTTGCTTTCCTGGTAGATCAGGAACGGGGCTTTTTTTTGGGTCGAGGCGGTTTCGATCGCCGCCCACAGATGCAGCAGGTACTCCATGTCCCACTGCAACTCTTCCTGCGAGCGGCCGACGCCGGCGGTGCGCACGATCAGGCCCATGCCCTCGGGGATCTCGAGGCTGCTCAAGACCTCGCGGATTTCCTGGCGGTCCTCGCCCTCGATCCGGCGCGAGACCCCGCCGGCGCGCGGGTTGTTAGGCATCAGCACCAGGTAGCGGCCGGCCAGGCTGATGAAGGTGGTCAGCGCCGCGCCCTTGTTGCCGCGCTCTTCCTTCTCCACCTGGACCATGATTTCCTGGCCTTCCCGGATCGCCTCCCGAATGCTGGGGCGGCTATGCTCGGCGGTGGCCTGGGGGTCGAAGTAGCTGCGGGTGATTTCCTTGAAGGGGAGAAAGCCGTGCCGGTCGGCGCCGTACTCCACGAACGCCGCTTCCAGACCGGGTTCGATGCGGGTGACGCGGCCCTTGTAGACGTTGGATTTCTTCTGTTCCCGGGCTGGGGTTTCGATGTCGAGATCGTAGAGCTTTTGGCCGTCCACGAGCGCCACGCGCAACTCTTCCTGCTGAGTCGCGTTGATCAGCATACGTTTCATGATGAGATTCCCTGCGCTCGACCAGCCTCGGCGATCACGCGGTTGTCGCCGAGGCGTCATCGGGGGAGTGGCCCGGAGGATGGAGATCCAGAGCATCGGGTCAATCCGGAGACGCCGCGGAAAGCGTGACCGTTGGTTGGGAGCGCGGTCAAAAGCCGCTCAGGAGTCGGGTCGAGCGGCGGATAGACCCGTTGCACGAACTCCGCCCGCCAGACCACTGGCGCGCGGGTGCGAAAACCGAATATCTTGTATTGATTCGCTCGCCGTAACGGGCGGACGCGGATTGAAACACCGGCCCTCGGCCAATCGGCGACAACGCTGGCAACTATAGCAGTCCGACTGACCCGCTTCAAATTTCAAGTTCCTATGTCTTCAAGCTAATTGAGGTGAGCGCTGCCTTGGCGCCGCTCGCAGGCGGCACGCAACGCGGCCAACAGCGGGGCATGGGCGGTTGGCAGGTCGGCGGGCGGGCTTTCCCGAGCGGCGTACTCGGAGCGGGTCACCTTGAAAACGGTTGGGACGGCGAAATGAGCATGGTCATCTCCACCCGCGCCTGGGAGGTAAGCGCTGGCGAAGCCGCAGGCCACATTGCCGCGCCGCTATCGCGGGGACGCCGAACCGGAAAATCAGACGTGAGATTCATGGCGCCCGAGACCTTCCGCCAGCAGCATGGTGACCAGCGTATTCAGCGACGTGCCTTCGGCCTTGGCGCGCGCCACCAAACTGGCGTGCAAACTGCGTGGCAATCGTTGAACCAGCCGCACGGGATCAGCCGCTTCCCCGTGCCGGGTCGGCTTCGGAATCGGTTTGCCGATATGGGCGCGCGCCGACATCCAAGCCGAAAAGGCGTCTCTGCCGTTTGCCATGGTCTCCTCAAGGGTCTCGCCGTCGGCTATACAACCCGGCAGATCGGGAAACGTGATCAGATAACCGCCGCCGTCTTCATCAGACAAGGGTTCGATTACATGCGCATACGCCTCGAAGGGAAACGGTGGGTCCACATGGGGAACTTTGATTTCGCTCACGATCGCCAACTCCTCACCTTATCCACCAGCGCCACGAACTGGCGTACGTACACCGGCTTGATGGGCCGATGCGCCGGTACGCACAAATCCTCCTCCACACCGGGGAAGGAAAAGACATGATGACTACCCCCCTCGTTGCGCCACTCGATGCCAAACTGGTTCGCTATGGATTTCAGATGGTCGATCCGCCAGTCACGCGGGTTGTTGCGCATCCGTTCGAGGGTTTTTTCATGGATGCTCATGCATTAAATAGTGTCACATACGGCACTATCGATCAACCGAACCCGGTGAATCGACGGATGCCCTTCAGTGCTTCAGGTACTCATGCGGGTCTGTTTGGGGACTCATAACCCGGCTCGGTAACCAGCCACGTTGACATGTCAACGCACGAATTCCGCCCGCCAGCCCACTGGCGCACGGGTGCGAAAACCGATATCGTGTGTTCGTTCAATAGATTCAGTTTCGCCGGCCACTAACTCATCGGCGACAACTCAACAACCATGGCAGTCCGACTGACCCGCTGCAAATGATGCCTGTTTCCACTGCCTCCGTTGGGGTGCGCCATCTGGAAGTGACTTCCGATCACGCTGGCCAACGCCTCGACAATTTCCTGTTGCGCGAACTCAAGGGTGCGCCCAAGAGCCTGATTTACCGCATCGTCCGCAAGGGCGAGGTGCGGCTGAACGGGGGACGAGTCCAGCCGGATTACCGACTGCAAGAGGGCGACGTGGTGCGGATTCCGCCCGTGCGCTTGGCGGAGGAACAAGCACCGATCCAACCGCCCGCGGCGCTGGTCGAACGGTTGCGGGCGGCGGTGCTGCATGAGGATCGCGAGGTGCTGGTGCTTGACAAACCGGCCGGGTTGGCGGTGCATAAGGGCAGCGGCCTGAACTATGGGGTGATCGAGGCGCTGCGGGCGGCGCGGCCCGGAGAGGCGTTTCTGGAGTTGGCGCACCGGCTGGATCGAGAGACCAGCGGTTGTCTGCTGTTAGCCAAGACCCCCGCGACGCTGCGGCGGATTCAGGAAGCGTTTCGGGCCGGACAGGTGGAGAAACGCTATCTAGTGTTGACGCGCGGGTACTGGAACCATGGACCGCGCGAGGTGAACCTGCCACTGCGGCGTAATGTGTTGCGCGGCGGCGAGCGGATGGTCGAGGTGTTGGATGACGGCAAGCCGTCCCGGACCCGATTTCGCCCGGTCAGCCTCGGCAAACTGGCCTCGCTGCTGGAAGCGGATATCGCCACCGGCCGCACCCATCAGATTCGCGTGCATGCCGCGCATATCGAACATCCGGTGGCCGGCGACGATAAATATGGCGATGCCGCGTTCAATCGAACATTGGTCGAGCGGTGTGGTCTGCGGCGATTGTTTCTACACGCCCATAGTCTGAGCTTACCCTTGGGCGGCCGGGATCTCGCGGTCAGCGCCCCGCTGGACGCCGAGTTGAGGGAAGTGCTGGACCGTCTGCGTCTGGTGGGCGGCGGTGGAACGTGAGTGAGTCGAGAGCGATGACCGATCCAAATTCAAAAGTACCCGACGAGGAGCGTTGGGCTCGGGAAGTGCTGGGCAAGCTGGCCATGGCCGCCGTGACCGAGCAACGCCGGGCGCGCCGCTGGGGGATTTTCTTCAAACTGGTGTTTCTCACCTATTTGCTGGTGCTGTTGGCGCTGGCGTGGCCGGACAATCTGGGTCAGGCCGCCCGGAGCGCCAAGTCGCATACGGCGCTGGTCCGGGTCAGCGGACTGATCTCCAGCAGCAGCGCGGCCAGCGCCAAGAATGTCA
>JAWOHQ010000032.1:0-10266 GCA_046485105.1 Candidatus Competibacteraceae bacterium
TGGAGCGGGCGCGGGCGCACCTGGATACCGGCGCGCCGTTGCGGACGCTCCAGCACCGCCTTGCGCGCCAGCGCCTCCTTGCCCCCGGCCTTGGCCGCCTTCTCGGCGCGCTGTACGGCCTTTTCCACCGTCGCCAGGTCGGCCAGCGCCAGCTCGGTATGGATGGTTTCGATGTCGGAACACGGATTCACCCGGCCGGAGACGTGAATCACGTCGTCGTTCTCGAAGCAACGCACCACATGGGCGATAGCGTCGGTCTCACGGATATGCGCCAGAAACTGATTGCCCAAGCCCTCGCCTTGCGACGCGCCGGCCACCAGCCCAGCGATGTCCACGAACTCCACCGTGGCTGGAATGATCTGTTTCGGCTTGACGATGGCGGCGAGCGCGTCCAGGCGCGGATCGGGCACCGGCACCACCCCGACGTTCGGATCGATGGTGCAGAACGGATAATTCTCGGCCTGGATGCCGGCCCGAGTCAGGGCGTTGAACAGCGTGGATTTGCCGACGTTCGGCAATCCGACGATACCGCATTTAAGAGCCATGGATGCCCGATTCAGGAAGGGTCCGCCGCAGCGGGGGAAGAAGAGTCGCCGCGCGGGCGGTGCAACGCCTGCATGGCCGGCGCGATCTGGCCGGCGGCGATGCGGGGCAACTCGCGCAAGGCCTCGGCGATGGCGGTCTCGACCCGCGCCTGTTCCTCGCGCGGCGCGCGGCGCAATACGTAATCCAACACCTCGCGGCGGTCGCCGGGGTGCCCGATACCCAGCCGTAGCCGTAAAAAATCGGGGCTGCCCAAGTGAGCGATGAGATCGCGCAGGCCGTTGTGACCGCCGTGACCGCCGCTCCGCTTGAGCCGAACCGTGCCCGGCGGCAGATCCAGGTCGTCGTGGACGACCAGGATTTCCGGTGGGGCAATTCGGTGGAACCGCGCCAGCGCCGCGACCGCCAGACCGCTGCGGTTCATAAAGGTCAGCGGCTTGAGCAGCCATAACTCCTGGCCGGCCAGCGCGACCCGGCACGCTTCGCCGTGCGCCTTACCATCCGGGCGGAATTGAACGCCGTGCTGGCGGGCCAGTTCATCGACCAGCCAGAACCCGGCGTTATGCCGGGTCTGCGCATACTGGGGACCGGGGTTGCCCAACCCCACCACCAGCCGTAGCGGTAAGACAGGTTCCGGCATGGCGGTAGGGTTCCGGGAATCGGTCCGACCCGATCAACCGGCCGCGGGCGCCGGCGTTTCGCCCGAACCCTCGCCGCCCCGGGCGTGTTGGATGCCGACCACCACCGCATCCATCTCGGAACCCGGCTCGATATGGCTGGCCAGTTCCACCCCGGCCGGCAACGTGAGTTGCGAGAGATGAACCGCCTCGCCCAAGCCCAGATCGGTCAGGTCCAGTTCGATGAATTCCGGCAGATCGCGCGGGAGGCATTGAATCTCGACATCGATCAGCGCGCGGTTGACCACGCCGCCCTGGACTTTGACGCCGCGGGCGGTGGTCTCGTTGACGAAGTGCAGCGGCACGTGCGCCCGCAGCTTGCGGTCGGCGCTGACCCGCAGAAAATCCAGGTGCAGGATGGTCGGCTTGAAGGGATGGCGCTGCAAGTCGCGCAGCACCACGCTTTCGGTCTGGTCGCCCACCTTCAGGGTCAGAACGTGGGAATAGATAGCCTCGTTCTTCATCTGGTTGAGCACATCCAGATGATTCAACACCAAAGGCTGCGGGTCCTGCCCACCGCCGTATAGAATGGCGGGCACCTGACCGGCGCGGCGCAGGCGGCGGCTCGCACCTTTCCCCAGCTTGCCGCGCGGCTCGGCGTTCAGTTCAAACGTCATGGTCATAATCCGGGTTAACTCCAAACAGTAGTCAAAATAACGCGGCGCGCCCGCGACCAAGCGCGCCGCTCGGATCCTTCCCTCATCCCGATGGATTGGGGGAAGCGGTTACAAAAACAGCGAACTCACGGATTCTTCAAGATGGATGCGACGCATGGTTTCGGCCAGCAGACCGGCCACGCTGACCTGGCGGATGGTCGGGCAGGCCGCCGCCGCTGGCTGTAGCGGAACGGTGTCGGTCACCACCAGTTCGTCCAGCGCCGAATCGCGGAGATTGTCGATCGCGGGTCCGGACAGCACGGCGTGGGTGCAGTAAGCGCGCACCGAGGCGGCGCCCCATTCCTTGAGGGCCTGAGCGGCCTGGCAGAGGGTGCCGGCGGTATCCACCATGTCGTCCACCACGATGCAGTGCTGGCCTTCCACGTCGCCGATCACATGCATGACCTTGGCCTGATTGGGCGCGGGCCGGCGCTTGTCGATGATTGCCAGCTCGGCGTCGTTCAACCGCTTGGCCAGGGCGCGGGCCCGCACCACGCCGCCCACGTCCGGCGACACCACCATCAGATCGCTCAGCCGCTGGGCGCGAATGTCGTTCAGCACGATCGGGGTGGCGTAGATGTTATCGACCGGGATGTCGAAGAACCCCTGAATCTGGTCGGCGTGCAAATCGACGGTCAGCACCCGATCCACGCCGACGGTGGCGATCATGTTGGCGACCACCTTGGCGGAGATCGGCACCCGCGCCGAGCGCGGGCGGCGGTCTTGCCGGGAATAGCCGAAGTAGGGAACGACCGCCGTGACCCGCACCGCCGAGGAGCGCCGCAGCGTATCGACCATCATCAACAATTCCAGGATGTTGTCGTTGGTGGGATAACAGGTCGGCTGGACGATAAACACATCCTTGCCGCGCACGTTCTCCATCAGTTCGATCATCACCTCGCCATCGCTGAACCGGCCGACCACCGCCTGGCCGAGGGGTAACTGCAAGTGACTGACGATATCGCGGGCCAGTTGCGGGTGGGCATTGCCCGCGAACACCATCATTCGACCTTCGTACACGACCCATTCCCCCGCTGTCGGTCTGGCTCTGGATGAGATGGCTGGGCCGCCAGGATTCGAACCTGGGAATGCCGGAGTCAAAGTCCGGTGCCTTACCACTTGGCTACGGCCCAAAAAATTTTGGCGGCGCGTCAGGCGAAGGGCGCCAAAATCCGCGACAGGCGCTCGTGCAACGGTGAGCGGTTGCGGCCGCGCGCGACGAATCCGCGCCAGCCGGGCGGCCGTTGCGCCAGCACTTGCTCGGCGCGCGCCGCGCTCGGGAACGCGGCGAACACGCAGGCGCCGGTGCCGGTCAACCGCGCTTGGCCAAATCGCGCCAGCCAGTTTGCGGCGGCGGCCACCGCTGGATAACGGCGATAAACCACGGCCTCGCAATCGTTGCCGCCCGCGCCCGTTAAGAAGTCGGCTATTGTGATGGGGGGGGAATTTCTTGTCAAATCGGGATCGCCGAACACCGCGCCGGTGGCAACCTGGCACGCTGGCGCCACCACCACAAACCAGGGCTCGTCGAGTTCCACCGGCGTCAATCGTTCGCCGACTCCCTCCGCCCAGGCCGCGCACCCGCGGACGAACACCGGCACATCGGCACCCAACCGCAGGCCGAGTTCCGCCAGTTCCGCCAGGGTTAATCCAGTCCGCCAATAGTCATTCAAGGCCACGAGCGTGGTGGCGGCGTCGGAGCTGCCGCCCCCCAGACCGCCACCCAGCGGCAGGCGCTTGGCGATGCGGATCTCGGCTCCCTGGCGGGCGCCGGTCGTCTGTTGCAACAAGCGGGCGGCGCGCACGATCAGGTCGTCGTCCGCCGCCACCCCGGGAACCTCGCCGGTTCGGTGAATGACCCCATCGGCGCGCGGCGTCACCCACAGCCAGTCGCAGCGGTCGAGGAACTGGAACACCGTCTGCAACTGGTGATAGCCGTCCGGTCGCCGGCCGACGACGCGTAGCATGAGGTTGAGCTTGGCCGGCGCCGGCCAGGCGGCGGGATCGGGGCTCACAGACTCCATTGCTCGATCACCAGCCGGATGCTGAGATCCGGCCGCCGGGCGATGATGCGGGCCGGTAGATCCAGAGCGGCCACCGGCGCATAGACCGGATACTCGATGATCCAGCCGTTCTGTTCCAGACGGGTCAACCGACCCTCGGCGTCGGTCTGGAGCGTCGGAGTCGGTCCTGGCTCCGGCAGGCCGCGCGCCCAGTAGCGCAATCCGTTTACCGGCAGGCGTACGCCGAGACTGCGCTCCAGCAGGACCTCGGCGTCGGGCGCGGCCCACTGCCGGCCGTCCTGAGTCTGAACGCGAGTCTCGCGCGCATCGCCCTGGATCACCACCCGGCCCTGGCCGAGCGGGCCGATCAGGTCGATACGGTAATCCGCATCCTGTTGCGCCCACTGGAAGCTGGCGTGCCAGCCGTCCTGACCGCTGACCACGCCGATCCGCCCGTTGACTTGCCAGTCGGTCAGCGCCGCCAGCGCCGACTGGCGGGCCAGCCAGACGGTCTGGTCGGCGGGAGCAGGGCCGGGGGGCGTCGCGCAACTGCCCAGCATCGCGGCCAGCATCAGGGCGGCGGCGATTCGAGGGATCCGGCGGGAGCCCGATGGTTTGGGTAACCGAGGCATTCAGCGATCCTACCAGCCGAACTGGTTCTGCACTCTGAGCAGGTGGGGGCTGTCCGGCTCCTTGTTCAAGGCCTCCCGCCAGATCCGCAGGGCTTCCTCGCGCTGGTCGTTCACCCACAACACTTCGCTCAGGTGCGCGGCGATTTCCGCGTCGGCATGTTGCCGGTAGGCACGGCGCAGATACTCCAGCGCCTTGGCGTGATTGCCCAGTCGGTACTGGACCCAGCCCATGCTGTCGAGCACGGCGCCGTCGTCGGGCAGCAACGCCAACGCCTGCTCGATGTAGCCGAGCGCCTCCTGGTGGCGGTCGGTGCGGTCGGCCAAGGTGTAGCCCAGGGCGTTCAACGCATGGGCGTTCTGAGGGTCGTCGGCGAGAATGGCGCGCAGATCGCGTTCCAGGATATCCAGTCGGTCAATTTTTTCGGCGGCCAAGGCCCGGGCATAGCGCAGATCCTGGTCTTCGGGATGCATCTTCAGGGCCCGTTCCAGAGTGGCGAAAGCTTCCGGATAACGCTCGGCTTCGCGCAGCGCCTCAGCCTCGGCCAGATAGAGGGAGATCCCGTGCTGCGGATGCGCGCGGCGCAGTTCGTCGAAATGCTGGTTGACCGTGCTGGTGGGGTCGCCCGCCTTGGCCAGCACCACGCCCAACCGCATCCGCGCGCTCAGGTAGCGCTCCTCGTCCGAGACTCGTTCGTACCATTCGCGGGCCTTGACGTAATCGCCGCGCTGCTCCTCAATGCGTCCCAGCTCGAAATAGACGTCGGCCAACCGAACGTTGCGCTTGATCAGGTCCAGAAAATAGCCCTCGGCCAGGTCGAACTGCCGGGTCTCCGCCGCCAGGACGCCCAGCGCGTACAGCGAATCGTTGTCCTGGGGATCCTGATTGAGCAGGATGGCGAACTCGCGACGAGCCTGGTCCATCTGCCCGGCGTCGATCAGGAGCCGGGCATAATTCATCCGCAGATTGCGTTCCCGCGGCAGGGCGGCCACCGCCTCACGCAGACCCGCCAGCGCCTGGTCGCGATTTCCCTGGTCCAACAGGATGCGTGTGCGCAGAAGATGCGCGGCGGTCATTTTGGGGTCCAGGGCCAGCGCGCGGTTCAGGCTGGCCAACGCGAGGTCCGACTCCCCAGCGGCGACGGCCAGCATTCCATGGTAGTACTGGGCGAACTCCGAACGCGGATAGCGGTCCCGGAATTGTTGCATGACCCGCAACGCCGCCTGCGAGTCTCCCACCTGACTCAGCAGCGAGGCGATGGTGGCGAACCCGCGGTGCTGATCCTGGGCGCGGGCGGCCAGCCGAACCGCTTCGAGGTATTCGGCCGCCTCATCCGCCTGCTGGTTGCGCAGCAAGGCCAGGGCCAGCGCCTGCCGGGCCTGGTCGTCGGTGGGGGCGAGCGCCTGCCAGTGACGCGCCAGCGCCAGCGCGGCGGCATCGTTCTTTACCAGCAGCGCCAGCATCGCCGCGCGCTCGGCCACCCGGGGATCGCCGCTGACGGTGGCCGCGCGTTGGTAATGGTCCAGCGCCACGTCGAGTTGATCGCGCTTGCCCGCCACCTCCGCCGCCAGAATGTGATACATCAACTCGGCGCGGGGGCCGGGCTGCACGACCGGTCGGATCGCATATTCCAATTCGACCGGCGCCTGCGCGTCCACCACGGTGGCGCAGCCGCCCAACAACACGAGCAGGCCGCTAATGCCCAACGCCTTGGAAAATTTGTTCATCACCAGCATGAATCCTTGGTCCGGCGGCGGGAAAACCGTCCGGGGCCGGGTTGAGGCGATACCACGAAGTCGCTGCCCTTTCTTGGCGCGATGGCGCGCGAGGGTCAAGGAAAAAATCGTTCGTCACATTATCCAGTAGGGGTATGACCTTGTCATGCACCTATTTTATCCCGCAGAATCCTACTCATTTTGAAGCTCATTCAACGGCGCGTCATGTCTCTGCTGGCCCTTGGCCTCAACCACTGGACTGCCCCCGTCGGCGTCCGCGAACGGGTCGCGTTTACCCCGGAGCGGTTGTACCCGGCCCTGCGAGATTTGCGGGATCGCGGCGGCGTCCGCGAAGCGGCGATTCTGTCCACCTGCAACCGCACGGAACTGTACTGTGGCCTGAGGGAAGCCGATAGCCGCCAGGTGGCGCAATGGCTGGGCGATTACCACCTGCTGCGGACCGCGGACCTGCAACCCTACCTGTACCAGCATACCGACGGGCGGGCGGTGCGTCACATTCTGCGCGTGGCGTCCGGACTGGATTCGATGGTGCTGGGCGAGCCGCAGATTCTCGGTCAGGTCAAGGCCGCCTATCAGGCCGCCAACAGCGCCGGCACCCTGGGAACCCGACTGGAGCGGCTGTTCCAGCACACGTTCGCGGTGGCCAAGCAGGTGCGCACCGACACCCGGATCGGCGCCAGCCCGGTCTCGGTGGCGTTCGCGGCGGTCGGGCTGGCCAAACAGATCTTCGCCGAGCTGCCCAAATGCGCCGCGCTGTTGATTGGCGCCGGCGCCACCGTCGAGCTGGTCGCCCGCCACCTGTGCGAAAATGGCATCGGTCGGTTGATCGTGGCCAACCGTACGCTGGAACGGGCTCACGCGCTGGTCGCGCCGTTCGACGGTTACGCCATCGCCCTGGAAGACATTCCCGCGCATCTGGGCGAAGCCGACATCGTCATCGCCTCCACCGCCAGCCCCGGCCTGATCCTGGAGGCCGGCTTGGTCCGGGGTTGTCTGAAACAGCGGCGCCGCCGGTTGATGCTCATGGTGGATCTGTCGGTGCCGCGCGACATCGATCCGGCGGTGGCGGATTTGGAAGATGTCTATTTATACACCGTGGACGACCTGAAGGAGATCATTCAGGAAAATCTGCGCTCGCGGCAAGCCGCCGCCCAACAGGCCGAGGAGATCATCGATAGCCAGGTCGAGCATTTCATGGGCTGGCTGCGCGCCCAGGATAACGCCGCCAGCTTCCGCGCTCTGCGCCAGCGGGGCGAGAGGGTCCGCGATGAAGCCTTGGCCCGGGCGCAACGGCAGCTCGCCCAAGGCAAGGACCCCATCGAGGTCATGAACCTCCTGGCCCACACCCTGACCAACAAACTCCTCCATTCCCCCTGCGCCGGCCTGCGTCAGGCCGCCGCTCAAGGCGATCTCGAGATGATGAATCTGATCAAGAATCTGTACCGTCTGGACGATGGGGAGATCGGCTCATGAATCCGTCCATGTTCGCCAAGTTGGAGCAACTGGCGGCCCGTCACGAGGAGGTCAGCGCGCTGTTGGCCGATCCTGGGATTATCAGCGACAACGACCGCTTCCGGACGCTGTCGGTGGAGTACGCGCAATTGGAGCCGGTGGCGAGCGGGTTTCACGCCTATCACCATACCCTGGATGCTCTGGAACAGGCGCGCGAGCTGGCCCGGGACGGCGATCTCGAACTGCGCGCCCTGGCCCAGGACGAGTTGTTGGAGATCGAAACCCGCCGCGCCGATCAGGAACGGACGCTGCAATTGCTGCTGCTGCCGCGCGACCCGCACGATGTCGGGAACGTTTTTCTGGAGATCCGCGCCGGGACCGGGGGCGATGAGGCGGCGTTGTTCGCCGGCGATCTGCTGCGCATGTATGCCGGTTATGCTGAATTGCGCGGTTGGACCCTGGAACTGCTCAGCGAAAGCCCCGGCGAGCATGGCGGCTACAAGGAGGCGATCACCCGGATCATTGGCCAAGGGGTTTATTCCCGGCTGAAGTTCGAATCCGGCGCTCACCGGGTGCAGCGGGTGCCGGTCACCGAGGCGCAGGGCCGCATCCACACGTCCGCCGCCACCGTGGCGGTGCTGCCGGAACTGGCGGACATCGAGCGCATCGACATCAACCCCAGTGAGTTGCGCATCGACACCTACCGGGCCTCCGGGGCCGGCGGCCAGCATGTCAACAAGACCGACTCAGCGATCCGCATCACCCATCTGCCCAGCGGCATCGTGGTGGAGTGCCAGGACGAACGCTCGCAGCACAAGAACCGGGCGCGGGCGATGGCCCTGCTCCAGGCGAAATTGCTGGCGGGCGCGCGGGAGAAGCAGACCAGCGCCCAAGCTCAAAGCCGCCGCTTGCAGGTCGGCAGCGGCGACCGCTCGGAGCGAATCCGCACCTACAACTTCCCGCAGGGTCGGATCACCGATCACCGCATCAATCTGACGCTCTACAAGCTGAGCGATGTTCTGCAGGGGAATCTCGACGCCTTGATCGATCCGCTGATTCAGGAATATCAGGCTGACTTGTTGGCGGCGCTGGCGGCGTAAGGCGATTTCCAGAAAAGATCTTACCGAACCGGGGTAGGGTGGATAAGGCGCTCCGCGCCGCATCCACCAACGGGCTGACCGGTGGATGCGCTTCGCTTATCCACCCTACGCATTGGTAAAATTTTTCCAGGAATCCACCTAAGTTCCCCTCACTCCGACGCTCCTCTTTCAAGAGCCAGGATCACGGATCGGTACCGAATACGCATGGTGATTCTTCGCGAGTTATTAGCCGACGCCGCCCGACGCTTGGCCGCGGTCAGCGACGCCCCGCGCCTGGAGGCCGAGGTGTTGCTGGCGGCGGCGCTGGACCGGCCGCGTGCCTATCTTCACGCCTGGCCGGAGCGGACGCCGGAACCGGACCAAGCCGCCCGGTTCGCCGCCTGGTTGGAGCGGCGCCGGAACGGCGAACCGGTCGCCTATCTACTCGGACGGCGGGAATTCTGGTCACTGGACCTGGAAGTTACCCCGGATACCTTGATCCCCCGCCCGGATACCGAATTGCTGGTGGAACTGGCGCTGGCGCGGTTGCCGCTGGCGCGATCGGTATCGGTGGCCGATCTCGGGACCGGCAGCGGCGCGATCGCCTTGGCGCTGGCGGTGGAACGGTCCCGGGCGCGCATCATCGCCACCGACCGCAGCCCGACGGCTCTGACCGTCGCCCGGCGTAACGCCCGGCGGCTGGGGATCGACAACGTGGAGTTTCGGGAAGGTCACTGGTGCGAACCGCTGGCAGGCGCGCGGTTCGAACTGATTGTGTCCAATCCGCCCTATGTCGCCACGACCGATCCCGGCTGGCGGCGCGGCGAACTGCGTTACGAACCCTCGGCGGCGTTGGCGGCGGGCGCGGACGGGCTGGAGGCGCTGCGCGCCATCATCCGGCAAGCGCCCGATCATCTACAACCGGATGGCTGGCTGTTACTGGAGCACGGTTACGATCAGGGCGAGGCGACGCCAGCGCTGTTGCGGGAACGGGGGTTCACGGAAGTCCACGACCATCAAGACGTCGCTGGCCTCAGTCGGGCCAGCAGCGGACGCTGGCTGGGTTGCAAGGACGCGCTCCACGGTCTACGGTTACCGGTAGATCTGTTATAACGATATTTCGCGTGATTCAGCAGCCTTGGAGAAGGCCGTCATGCACGCCGACACCGATGAGCTGTACAAGAGCCGCATCATTCAATTCTGCCGTTTTCATCCCGAACCCGATCAAGCCCATTCGGCGGCGCTCTGGCTGAAGGATGTGGCGGGCATTCAGAACACGCGGCGTCTGACGCCGCACGCGCTTTCGGTGGTCTACGACCTGCGGCGGGTGACCCTGCAAGGCCTCGAGCAGGCTCTGCTCGAACTCGGCTACCATCTCGACAACAGCCTGCTGTGCAAGCTGAAGCGGGCGCTGTTCCACTACACCGAGGAAACCCAGCGGGAGAATCTGGCCGTCACCCAGGAAGGTCAGACCCTCCAGCAAGAAGTGT
>JAWOHQ010000036.1:0-4038 GCA_046485105.1 Candidatus Competibacteraceae bacterium
GGCATACTCGTCGGCCAGGCGGCTGCGGTCGGTGGCAATCCGCCAGCGCGCCTGCATCTGCTCGCCCGCGAACAATCGACACCACGTTGGCGAACAATGCGCCGCCGGAGAGCGAGACCATGCTGGCGGTGATTTCGGGGGACATGCCCTGGCCGGTCAGGTGGACGCCGTAGCTCCACACCAGCGCCGCCGCGATCAACTGCAGGTCGGCCACCAGACTAGTGGACAGGTGAATCGCGCCGATGTGGGTGCGGTCGCCGAACTTGAGGACCGTTGCGATCAGGTTCACCACGATGGCGGCGAACAACTCGTACACATCGTGATGGGCCGGGTTGTCCAGATCGCCGACGAAGAAACCGAAGTTAAGGGTGGCGGCCAGGACGATGAAGAAGCCGAAAATAACTTTTTCGAGGTTCATGGGGGTAGTGGTTAGTGGTTAGTGGCGAGCGGCGGTTTTATTAGCCGCTCGCCACTAACCACTAGGATTATTCTTTGGAGACGATGCCGTCATTATAGAGGAGCGGAAATGAAACTGCTGGCGTTGGAAACCGCGACCGAGGCTTGTTCCGCCGCCGTATGGGTGGATGGAGCCGTTCTGGAGCGCTACGAACTGGCGCCACGTCGCCATGCCGCACTGATCCTGCCGATGATCGATTCGGTGTTGGCCGAGGCCGGCCTGAGGGCGATCCAATTGGACGCCATCGCCTTCGGCCGCGGACCCGGAGCGTTCACCGGAGTACGGATCGCGGTCGGCATCGTTCAAGGCATCGCCTTCGCCGCCGATTTGCCGGTCGTTCCCGTCTCCACGCTGGCGGCCTTGGCGCTGGGCGCGGCGCGGGAAACCGGACAGACGCGCATCGCCGCGGCGCTGGATGCGCGCATGGGTGAGGTGTACTGGGGGTGCTACGCATCCAGCGGCGCGGATGCCGAGCTGCTGGGCGAGGAGTGGGTCATCCCACCGGCGACGGTCAGCGCGCCGCCGGGCGAGTGGTTCGGCGCTGGCAGTGGCTGGGCGACCTATGGCGCGTTATTGTCCCGGCGATTGACGGTCGGCGGTTGGCTGAGCGAGTGCTATCCCCACGCCGGCGACGTGGCTCGCTTGGCGGCTGATCCGCGGCGGCGCGGCGACTGGATGGACGCCGAGCGGGCGTTGCCGGTCTACCTGCGCAACCAGGTGGTGGCCAAACCGGCCTGAAGCGGAAGCGGCCAGCGCTTGGAAACCGGGAGCGGGTGGCATAGGATAAGGCCATTCTGGCAAAAAGCCTTGCCATAACAGCCAGATCAATAATCGCCACCCGGAGGATGCCTTATGAACGCCACGATTACCGCCGATCCGGTCCACGCCAGGGCGTTGTCCGATCTGGTGAGCAAGCTGCTGGCGGCGCGCCAGAACAGCTTGATTCTGTACAACAAACTCGCCGATCTGAAGCCGTTCCGGCTTGCCGAACCGGTCCAGCAGCATCTGTTGCGGCGCTTTCGCCAGGCGCTGGTGGATTATCTGGCGCTCGGGCCGTTTCAGGTCTATCGGGTTTTGGAGGACCTGCCGGCCGATTCGCCTTACCGGCGGGCCCGCGAGTTGGCTCGGCAATGCTATCCCGACATCGCCCGCACCACCCAGGCGGCGCTGGAGTTTCACGACCGCTACGATGGGGATCATCTGTCCGAATCGCTCATGGCCAATCTGGGCGCGGAACTGTCACAGCTGGGGGAGCAGTTGGCGGATCGCATCGAGATCGAAGACCGGATCGTCGCCGCCGTTCTCGACCGCAATGGCTCTTGGGGGTCGGATTAAAATTTGAGGTTGTAAAAATTAGTTATAAAACAAATTTATGCGCCACGCCATTCAGCGAAAATGGTCGTAACCCGGCCGCTCCAGAGGAAAGGCGGAGTCATCGGCGCGGACCAGCCGCAAGCCGGGTTCCGCCGTGATGACGCCGATGCGGGTGCAGCGGCAGTCCCAGGTCGCCGCCACGGTTTCGAGGCGCGGGGTCTGCTCCGGCGGCACGGTGAAGCACAGTTCGTAATCATCGCCGCTGGCTAGCGCGGTCCTGATCGCCACGTCCCGGTCGAGGCTGGCGGTCAAGGCCGACGACAGCGGCAACCGGTCTATTTCCAGCCGTGCCCCGACGTCACTGCGTTCCAGGAGATGGCCCAAGTCCTGCGCCAGCCCGTCGGAGACATCGATCGCGGCGTTGGCGATGCCGCGCAGCGCCACGCCCTCGGTGATGCGCGGTTCCGGCCGCTCCAGCCGGGCCTGCATGAAATGCTCGTGTCCGAGCGCGATGGTCGCTTGGCCGAACGCCGCCGCCAGCGCCAAACCGGCGTCGCCCGGCGTGCCGGTGACGTAAATCCCGTCGCCCGGCCTGGCCCCGTCGCGGCGCAAGGCCAATCCCGGCGGGATGAAGCCATGAGCCTGGAGGGTGATGACCGTCGTTGGCCCATGCGTGGTATCGCCGCCGACCAGTTGCACGTCGTAGCGGTCCGCCAGCGCGAACAGACCCCGGCAGAACCGGCCCAGCCAGTTCTCATCAGCTTTGGGCAGGGTCAACGCCAGCGTGGCCCAGGCGGGAATCGCGCCCATGGACGCCAGATCGCTGAGGTTCACCGCCAGCGCCTTGTGGCCGATGCTTTCCGGGTCGGCGTCGGCGAAGAAATGAACATCCGCCACCAGGGTATCCAACGTCACCACCAGTTGCTGGCCGGCGGGTGGAACCAACAGCGCGCAGTCGTCGCCGATGCCCAGCGCCACATCGGCGCGGTGTAAACCTTGGGCGGCCAAGTAACGGTCGATCAGGGAAAATTCGGAGGTGGACATGCGGGTGGGCGAAGGATCATGACCCAGGTTTGGCAAGCGGTTCCATTATGGAGTTACGAAGTGATGAACTGTATTGTTTCGCCAATATACAGCATCTCGTTCGGCAACCGCGTCGATCACCGGGTCGACCGGGCCAGGTGACTCGCGGAGGAGCGGCCAATGTGGATCGCCAGCGCTATTCTGGCCATCGGAATCGCCTTCGGTTTGAGTCGGTGGCTGGCGAGTTCCTCCCGAGCCTCCCACCTGCTCGATCATCCCAATGCCCGTTCCCTGCACCAGCGGCCGATTCCGCGAACCGGTGGTTTGGCGGTGCTGAGCGGTCTGCTCGCTGGTGGTCTGGTCTTGAGTATCGGGTTGCCGGTGATCCGCTCCAGCCTTGCGCTCCTGATGCTCGGTCTGACGCCCCTGGTGCTGATCTCGTTTCTGGATGATCGGCGAGGGGTGGCGGCGCGGTGGCGGTTGCTCGTCCATGGTTGGGCGGCGGGAAGTTTGGCGGCGACCGGGTTCGTCCCTGGCGCGCTGGAGTTGCCCGGCCTTCCGCTGATCCTTCCTGAAGGGATTGCCCTGTTGCTGACCCTGCTGTTTGTCGTGTGGATGATCAATCTCTACAACTTCATGGACGGCATGGATGGTTTCGCTGGCGGCATGGCGGCGATCGGTTTTGTCGCACTGGCTTGGCTGGGGCGGGCCGATGCGGGATTCGCCGCGTTCTGCCTGACGGTGGCGGCGGCCAGCGCCGGATTCCTGGCGTGCAATTTTCCTCCAGCCCGGCTCTTTCTCGGCGATACCGGCTCGACTACCCTGGGTTTTCTGGCGGCGGCGTGCAGCCTGTGGGGAACTCAAGCCCGATTGTTCCCATTCTGGGTGGCGCTGCTGGTGTTCTCGCCGTTCATCGTCGATGCCACCGTGACCCTGTTGCGGCGACTACTGCGGGGCGAGAGGGTCTGGGAAGCGCACCGGAGCCATTATTACCAGCGCCTGGTGTTGCTCGGCTGGGGACACCGCCGCACCGTGCTGGCGGAATACGCGCTGATGCTGGCCTGCGCCGGTTCAGCGGTGCTGGCGGTTCGCCTGCCGCCCGTTGCTCAGGTAGGGTTGGCGGGAATCTGGGTCGGCCTTTACGGTTTATTGCTGGTCGGTGTGGGGCGGCTGGAGCGAGCCAGCGGAGCCACCGATTAGCCGGACTCCTTGACCTGCCCCGCTTCCAGATTCGGCCAGATGAC
>JAWOHQ010000043.1:0-4275 GCA_046485105.1 Candidatus Competibacteraceae bacterium
AAACCGCCCCGGTGACCGTGAACCCCCATAATCACGGACGCGCCGGAGCGCGTCCCTACCATCGGGGGTAGGGACACGCTCCCGCGTGTCCCTCGAACGGAGGTTGAGGTGTACCCCCCTTCGCATGCTGCGTCACACGTACCCTTCGACGGACGCGCCGGAGCGCGTCCCTACGTGCGAACGACAGTCAATGAGAACAACAGGTGAAAGTCCTAGTCCGACCGAGACGTGCGACGGTCAGGTACCTGAACGCAACTGCGTGACTGAGAAGTCAGGTGGGAAGCAGCGGGAAGGGAACTGCCCAGCCCAAAGCATCATGCTAATGAAGCTGAACTTGATTCGGCCTTTGCACTGGACGAGCCTGCGTAGGAAAGGCGAAGTCGACCCTCCCAGGAGGGACCCGGTGACTCCCACAAAGCGCGTCGAAGAGGAGATCATCGGCGGTGATGAGGGTGGTTGGAGTGAGCGGGGCAGGAAGGCTCATTGATGGACCGTTGAGAACCGCGCTGGTGCTGGACGAGAGCGGCGCGGTAGTCAGAATCCCCATAGTAGCGCTGGAGCACGGGAAAGCCGTGTGAGTGAAGGGGGGTAGAGAAGCGAAGGCGTGAAAGACACATCGAGCCAACAAAAACCGGACCCAGTGGCCACCAGGCCTACACGAGCCGGCGAACCCGAGGGCAGGATTCATCTCTCGCTTGGTTCGAGCGCGGTGTGGAACCAACGCATGCTGGCAACCCTCGAAAGAGGAATCACAGGAGGCAAATGGTATAGCTTGATTGACAAGGTATGGGAGATCGGGAACCTGCGCATGGCGGCGTGGTCAGTCATCCGCAAGGATGGCAGTGCCGGGGTGGATGGAGAGAGCTGCAAGGCTCTGGAAGCCCACCTTGAGGAAGTGATCGCTGGGCTGTCACGACAACTCAGAGAGGATCGCTACCAGCCGCAGCCGGTGAAAAGAGTCTGGATCGACAAGCTGGGCAGCAAAGAAAAGCGCCCTTTAGGAGTTCCGGTGGTAAGAGATCGCGTGGTGCAAACCGCGCTTCTTTACGTCCTGGAACCGATATTTGAGCGAGACTTTGCCGAGCACAGCTATGGATTCCGACCAGGGCGCAGCGCCCAAGCGGCCATCGGGCGAGTGGAGGACTTGCTGAGGAAGGGATACACCTGGATTGTCGATGCGGATGTGAAGAGCTATTTCGATACGATCCCACAAGACCGGCTCTTGGCGGCAGTGGCTCAAAAGGTCTCCGACGGGAGGGTCCTGGGATTGTTGGAAAAGTATCTCAAGCAAGGGGTTATGGAGACAGCCAAGGAGTGGAAACCGACCGAGCAAGGAACTCCGCAAGGGGCAGTGATCAGCCCCCTCTTAGCCAATATCTACCTGGACCGACTGGATCAGGAATTGAGGGCCAGAGGGATCGAAGTGACACGATTTGCCGACGACTTCATCACCCAGAGCCGCACAGAGGCGGAAGCCATGACGGCCCTGGAGGTGGTCAAGCAAGTTGTGAACGAGCTTGGACTGACACTGCATCCACAGAAGACAAGAATCGTGGAAGCCAGCCAACCTGGAGGCTTTGAGTTTCTAGGATGGCACTTTGAACGAGGCTATAAATGGCCGCGGGAGAAGAGCGAGAAGCGCTTCAAAGAGACGATTCGGCAACAAACCAAGCGGACCCCCGGAAAGTCGATGCCAGAGATCCTAGGAGCTCTGAACCGACGGACCAGGGGATGGTGCCGGTATTTCAGTGGAGCCAACGGGGACGTGTATGACCGGCTGGATCGATGGATTCGGATGCGCTTGCGGAGTATCCAACGCAAGTGGGACCGGCGCAAAGGACGGGGAAGGGGCAGAGATCACAATCGCTATCCAAATGCATACTGGGCGGAACTAGGTCTAATCTCTCTCAAAGCCTTAGGCCGAGCCAAGCCTGCCAGTCCCGCATGAAAAGGCCTGCAAAATGGCATGGCGGGGACTCGCTGATCGGAGAGCCGGATGCCGGAGATCGGCACGTCCGGTTCGGAGGGAGGGGTGGCGCTAACCCGCCATCCCTACCCCTATCGGCAACGGTTCATGGTCACTGAGCAGTTGAAAAAGTAACAGGCAACTCCCCATGACCAACCCTTGTACCATTCGTGATTATCGGCCGGGCGATGAGGCCGCCGCCTACCACGTCTGCCTCAAGACCGGCGACAGCGGCCAGGACGGCGAACCGTTTTACCGGGAGGATCCGGACGCCCTGGGCCGGATCTATGTGGGACCTTATCTGAGGTTCGAGCCGGAGCTCGCGTTGATGCTGGAGGATGCCGAAGGGGTCTGCGGCTACGCCTTGGGTGCATTCGATTCACGCGGCTTTTATCGTCGTTACGAACAGGAGTGGCGGCCCGAGCTGTGCCGCCGATACCCCGAGCCCACCCGCGATCCCGCCGCCTGGACCCGCGTGCAGGCCGTCCACCACGTTTATTACCATCCCGAGACCTTCTGTCCCGAGCCCTATAAACTCTATCCTTCCCACGCACATATCGATCTGCTTCCGCGGGCTCAGGGACACGGTTATGGTCGCGCCATGATGGAGCGGGTGATGGATCGGTTGCGGATGCGGGGATCGCCTGGAGTGCATCTTGGGGTGAGTGTGGTAAACCACCTGGCCTATGCCTTCTATCGCAAGCTCGGATTCACCGAACTCGCCCGGCAGGGCGATGCCGTGAACGGCTGTACCTATATGGGCAAGCAACTTCAGACATAGTGAGCGCACCATGAACCGGTTCCCTCAATCCTCCTCGTCCTCCTCATCCTCGTGCTCGTGCCCGCCCTTTGTCCTCGGCCGGTCCGTGGCCACCGGACAGGCTCACCGAACCAGGGGGCTCTCCATGAACCGCGGATTTCGCGGAGGTCCCTTGACCGCGGATTACGCGGATGGGCGCGGATCCGAGTTCTGGCTGCATCCATGGTTCATGGTCGCCGGGCGTCTCCTGCGGCCATGGCATCTCGCCCTTTGGATGGTCGGACTGTGGCTTTGGCTCTGCCTGCCTGCACTGGCGGCCGAACCGGAAAGCTTGTTGCTGCACGCGCGCAGCCGGGTGGCGGCGCCGCCAGGCGGCACCGAATACCGGGTCAGCGAGCAGGTGCTGCGCTGGGACCCGGCCCGGACCGCGGTGATCATCTGTGACATGTGGGATCGGCATTGGTGTCAAGGCGCCACCGAACGTGTTGCGGCCATGGCGCCCCAGGCCAACGCCTTCGTCCGGGCCGCGCGCGACCGTGGGGTGCTGGTGGTCCATTCTCCCAGCGACACCCTCAAGACCTACGCGGGCACCCCCCAGCGTTCGCTCGCGCAGTCGGCGCCGCAGACCGAACTGCGCGTGCCGGTCCAAGGCTGGTGCGGACGGGATCCCGAGCGGGAGCCGCCCTTGCCGATTGATGATTCGGACGGCGGCTGCGACGACACGCCGACCTGTGCGCAGGGATCGCCCTGGACGCGGCAGATAGAAACTGTCGAGATCCTCGAAGGCGACGCCGTCTCGGACTCGGCCGAGGTGCTCCACCTCATGGCGCAGCGCGGGATCGAAAACGTCATGATCCTCGGGGTGCACCTGAACATGTGCGTCCTCGGCCGGCCCTTCGGCATCCGCCAACTCGTGCGGCAGGGCAAGAACGTCGTGCTCGTCCGCGACCTGACCGACACCATGTATAACTCGCGCCGGCGTCCGGAGGTCCCTCACTTCACCGGGACCGATTTGATGATCGAGCATGTGGAACGCTATTGGTGTCCCTCGATCACCAGCGCGGATCTGCTGGTGTCCCCGCCCTTTCGCTTTCCCGCCGACACCCGGCCGCGGGTCCTGGTCCTGATCGGCGAGGACGAATACCAGACCTGGGAAACGTTGCCGCGGTTCGCCGAACAACACCTCCTGCCCCACGGTTACGCCGTCGACGTCCTCCACGAACCGATCCATGATCCCGGCGTTTTCCCGACCCTCGAACGCGCGTTGCCCGAGGCGGATCTGCTGCTTCTGAGCCTCCGGCGCCGGGGCTTGCCTTCCGCCCAGATGCAGGTGATCCGCCGGCACCTCGAGGCTGGCCGCCCTCTGGTGGCCCTGCGCACCTCATCCCATGCCTTCGCCCCACGCGGTCCCCTGGCCGAAGCCGTGCGCGACGGGCGCCGCGCGGACTGGATCGATTTCGACCCGGTGGTGCTTGGCGGGAACTACCACGGTCATCACGGCAGCGGACCGGTCACCGCGATCTTCCGAACCCCAGCGGGCATCCATCAC
>JAWOHQ010000187.1:0-4575 GCA_046485105.1 Candidatus Competibacteraceae bacterium
TGACGCGCTGGCCGACTTCGACGAGCGGCTTGGAGCCGGGCGCGGCCGCGCGGTAGAAGGTGCCAACCATCGGCGAGCGCATCACGTGGCCTTGGATCGCTTCGACGGCCGGCGCGGCCGGTTGCGAGGTTGGAGTGGGTCCGGGCGCCGCCGAAGGTGGGCCATAAGCGGGCGCGCCGCCCCACGAGGGCGCGAGCGTGATCGGTGGAGCGCCGCCCGGCGACTGCTGGCGGCTGATGCGGACCGAGTCCTCGCCTTCCTTGATTTCAATTTCGGCGATCCCCGAGGTTTCGAGCAGTTCGAGCAGTTTTTTGATCTTGCGGATATCCATGGGCATAGCGGTTACCGAGGTGGCGTGGCGAGGTGCTGGTGGGCGGCGCGCAGCGCCAGTTCGTAGCCCTGGGCGCCCAACCCGCTGATGATCCCGACGGCGATGTCGGACAGGTAGGAATGGTGGCGGAAGGACTCGCGGGCGAACACGTTGGACAAGTGGACCTCGATGAACGGAATGCCGACCCCGAGCAGGGCGTCGCGCAGCGCCACGCTGGTGTGGGTGAATGCGGCCGGGTTGATGACGATGAAGGCGACCCCTTCCGCGCGGGCGGCGTGAATGCGCTCGATCAGGGTATGCTCGGCGTTGCTTTGGAAGCTGCTCAGGTCATGCGGCCCCAGTTCCTGGGCCAGCGCAGCGCAGCGCCGCTCGAGGTCGGCGAGGGTGACGGCGCCGTAGACAGCGGGTTCCCGGGTGCCCAGCAGATTCAGGTTCGGTCCGTTCAGCAGCAGCAGTTTGGCCATCGGTCCAGCGGTAACCCCTTGCAAATGGAGGGGCGCGATTCTGCATGAACCTCAGCGGCGTGTCCAGCCAGGAACGCGGTGATCTGCCGTTGATGCGGTGCGTTGGAGACTCGCTGGGGGATGGTGGAAGTCAACCGGTCACTTTTTCAAAAGCGTATGCATGGCGGTCGTTCCTCAACCCTCCCGCCCCAGCAGCGACCGCAGATGGGCGTCGAACCGCGCCGCATCCATGAACCCCACCACCCGATATTCACGGCGTTCCTGGCCGTCCGGGCCGAAGAATAGAATGGCGGGCGGGCCGATGACGCCGAAGTGTTGCAGCAGTTCCCGATCCGCGGCGTCGTGCGCGGTGACGTCGGCCTTGAGCGTCACCATCCCGGCCAATGTCGCCCGCACTGCCGGGTCGGTAAAGGTATCGCGTTCCAGTTCCTTGCAGCTCACGCACCAGTCGGCGTAAAAATCCAGCAGCACCGGCCCGCCGCCGGCCGCGCGCACCGCCTGCTCCACCTCGGCCACGGATTTGACCGGCTGGAACGCCAGCGCCGGGACATCGCGGGCTTCGGCGAGCAACCCGACCCCGCGCAACGGTTGCAGCGGATCGCGCCCGCCGGCGGCCGCGCCCACCAGCAGCAATACGCCATAGATCATCAGCACCAGACCGAGCCCTTTGACCAGGGTGCGCCAGGCCGGCGCGCCGTGCGCCACCGGTTGCAGCGCGCCCATGTAGGTCGCGGTGACGATCGACAGCGTCGCCCACAGCGCCATGCCGACCGCCGCCGGCAGAATACGCTCCAGCAGCCATAGCGCCACCGCCAGCAACAGCACGCCAAACACCGCCTTGGTGCGTTCCATCCAGTGCCCGGCGCGCGGCAGCCAGTGCCCCGCCGAGGCGCCGATCACCAGCAGCGGCGCGCCCATGCCCAGGCTCAGGGCGAACAGCGCTACTGCTCCCAGCGTCAAGTCGCCGGTGACCGCGATAAAGGTCAATGCGCCGATCAACGGTGGGGCCACGCAAGGGCCGACGATCAGCGCCGACAGGAAGCCCATGATCGCCGCTCCAGTGTGCTGGCCGCCGTACTGACGATGGCTCCAGGTGGCCAGACGGCTTTGCAGGGCGGCCGGCACCTGCAACTCATAGAACCCAAACATCGACAGCGCCAGCAGCACGAACAGACCGCTGAACGCCACGAGCACCCAGGGGTTTTGGAACCAGGCTTGGAGATTCTGGCCCAACAACGCCGCCAGCATCCCGGCGCTGGTATAGGTGAGCGCCATCGCCAGCACGTAGCTCAGCGAGAGGCCGAAGGCCCGCCCGCGGGTCAGCGTCGCGCCCTGGCCGGCGAGCAGGCTGGACAGGATCGGAATCATCGGAAACACGCAGGGCGTGAAGGCCAGCAACAGCCCGAAACCGAAGAATGCCGGAATCGCCAAAAAGCGCTGTTCGCCCAGCAAGCGCGCCAACCGGTCCTGTTCGGCTTCGCCACCGGCCGGTTCCGACTTTAACTCCCCCATTGACTCCCCCTCGCCCTTCATGGAGAGGGGGCCGGTGGGTGAAGTCATAGCCGGCAGACTTACGGCCACGGTCTGGCTCAGGGGCGGATAGCAGACCCCGATTTCGGCGCAGCCCTGATAATCAAGCTTGATTCGCACCGACTGTGCGCTGGCCGACTCGCGTCGCAGGCGGGCGGTCGCGGTCGCTTCGCCGTGGAAGACCTGCTGCGGGCCGAAAAACGGGTCGTCCTTGAATTCACCCGGTGGGATTTCCGTGGCGGCAATAGCCATCCCTTCGGCGTCGAGCAGTTCGAGCCGGAATTTGTCACGGTACAGGTAATAGCCAGGGGCGATGAGCCAGCGGGCTTCCACGGTCAGCGGATCGACGGCGCTCACCATCAACTGGAAGGCCTGATCGGCTTCGAGAATCCGATCCTGCGACGAACCGCCGAAACGGTCGAGAAACCCATTCGCCGCCGGTCCAGCCAGCAGCAGCGCCAGGAACAGCATCAGACCGGCCCAGCGCCCGTGCTTCATACCGGCGCCCCTGTGTTGTCCGCGATCCAGTCCAGATAAGCCGCCGAGCCGGTTTGAATCGGCAGGGCGATGATTTCCGGCGTCTGGTAGGGATGCAGCTCGTGGAGGCGGGCTTCGAGCAGCGGATAGATCGCCGCCCGGGTCTTGATGAGCAGCAGCAGCTCGGCGTCGCGCTGGATTTGTCCTTCCCAGCGGTAGACCGAAGTCAATCCCGGTACGAGGTTGACGCAGGCGGCGAGCCGTTCCTCGACCACGACTTCCGCGATGCGCTCGGCGGTGGCCTGGTCCGGGCAGGTGCAGAGAATCAGTAGGGGTGATAGGTTCATGGTGGGTTTTTCAGAGGCGGTAGCGATATATTCGAGGCGAAAAGCCCCCTCTTCTCCCGCTCACCCCTCCCCGCGCACGTCGAACTCGACCTTCCAGGTCTCCGCGCCGGTGCGCGATACCGCTTCCAGGCGCAGCGTACCGACCTCGGTCACCGCCGCGTGCAGGCGCACCGGCACCACCTCGCCCGGTTGCCGATCCTCGGCGGGCAGATTGGCTTCGATCTCCTCCAGTTCCTCGATTTCCTCGGCAGTCCATTGCTCCAGCACCGTGCCGACGTGATCGGCGCGCCGCACCGAGGACCCGAAAAAGCGGAACCGCACCGGCTCGCCGACCACCAGCCCGACTTCCTGCGGCGGCAATTCGGCCTGGGTCCCCTCCTCCATGCCGAACGGCGCGATGCACAAGGCCTCGATCGGCGGCTCCATCCCCGGCACCGCCGGCATGGCGCTTTCCACGCCGACGTAATAGGCCTTGGCGGTGCCGCCGCGAATCCGCACGCCGCGCCCGCGTCGCACATAGCCGTAATAGGCCGCCCCGCGCGCCACCGCCAAATCGAGATCGGCCCCTTCCAGCAACCGCACCGGCGGCGCGCCCTCCGCGGCCAGCCAGCCGTTCAACACCTCCAAGGTTCGATCCAGCAAGGGTCGGCCCTTGAACACTCCACCGTTGAACAGCACCGCCGTCGGATGCAGGAAACTGGCGCGATCGGACAGGCGGTCTTCGAATCCGGCCAGATCGCGGGTGGCGTCCACCTGCCGGCCCAGGAACGCCGCTAGATGACGGGTCATGGCCGCATCCTGAGCGTAGGGCAACCCCAGCTTGGTCAGCGCCGCCCGCGCCCGGCTGGCCGGCCGCGCCGCCGCCTCCACCACCGGAAAGAATCCTTCCATCAGCGTCCGCCCGACCTCATCGCGGGTTAACTCCGTGCGCAACGTGCCGCCGATCAATTTGGAACCTCGGCTGGGGACGACGACCGGTACGCTCTCGACGCTGGCGTCGCTCAACAACAGTTCCTTGGCGTGGCGGCAGCCGTGGGTCAAGCCCTGCAACTGCCAGGGATCGAGCTGGGTCCCCTGCCCCGCCAGCTTGACGCGGACCGCGTGGGCCAACGCCAGATCCATATTGTCGCCGCCCAGCAGAATGTGGTCGCCCACCGCCACCCGCACCAGCTCCAGCGACCCGTCGCGCTCGGTGACCGCGATCAGCGAGAAATCCGCCGTGCCGCCGCCGAGATCGATCACCAGGATAATGTCGCCGACCCGCACCTGCTTGCGCCATTCGCCCCGGGCCGCCAGGATCCAGTGATAGAGCGCCGCCTGCGGCTCCTCCAACAGCACCAGATGCGCCAGACCGACCGCCGCCGCCGCCTCGGCGGTCAGCTCGCGCGCGGCGGTCGGTCTGGCGCATCTGGTGCTGTTGGAGGAG
>JAWOHQ010000248.1:0-4388 GCA_046485105.1 Candidatus Competibacteraceae bacterium
CCCGCCGCCAGCAACACCGAATGGCCCTCGCCTTGCAGCCGCTGGGCCAGCTTGCCGATGGTGGTGGTCTTGCCGACCCCGTTGACGCCGACCATCAGGATAACGTAGGGCCGCGATTCGCTGGGTCGCCACGGCTGCTGACAGGGGGCAAGGATGGTCAATAGCTCCTCGCGCAGCGCCTGGAGCAGGGCTGGGATGTCGTTCAATTGCTGGCGCGACACCTGCTCGGTCAGCCGCTTCATCAAATGTTGGGTGACGTCCACGCCGACATCGGCCAGCAACAGACGGCTTTCCAGCTCTTCCAGCGCCTCGTCGTCCAGCTTGCGGCCGGCGAACAGCCCGGCCAAGCCACTGACCAGACTCTGCCGGGTGCGCCGCAACCGGTCGCGCAGTCGGGCAAAACGCTCGGGTTTCAGTTCGGCGGGTTCAGTCGTCGCCTCGGACGGACGGTCCTTGCCGAACGGGAGGGAAATCGGTCGATTCAGGATCTCGAACAGACTGGTTTTCTTGCGCTCCGGCGCGGCGGGGGTTTTGAGGGTATCGGGTTTGAGGTCGGTCATGAGGGTCAATCCGGGTGGAGCCGTGGGTTCGAAAGGGTACTGGCGCGGTCAACGCATCGGTGGGACCAGCAACGCCGGATCGATCCGCTCCTCGCGCCAGTTCATCCGCCAGTCCAGATGCGGCCCGGTCACCCGACCGGTCGCGCCCACCGTGGCCACGACCTCGCCCTGACGCACTGTTTGACCGACCTGGGCATGAATTTTCTGTAAATGCAGGAACGTCGAACTCAACCGATAACCGTGATCGATGATCAGGGTAGCGCCGGAATAGTAGAGATCGGGCTCGGCCAGGGTCACGACGCCAGCGGCCGGGGCGCGCACCGGGGCGCCGACCGGGGCGGCGATATCGATGCCGTAGTGCGGTTGCCGGGGTTCGCCGTTGAGAATGCGCTGGTTACCGTACACCCCCGTGATGCGCCCGGTCACCGGCCAGATGAAGCCGTTCGTAAAATATGCTTGAGTGATCTCCCGCTGACGCGCCGCGGCCACCCGCGCGTTCTCGCGGCGGATCCGCTCCAGCACTTCCGGCGGAGGCGTGACCTGCCGGGGCGGCAGACCGTCGAGGCGCTGGATGCGGTACTGGCGCTGGGCGATGCTCAGCCGCCGCTCCTCGCGGGCGCCGTCGGGAAACACCACGCCCAACCGCGCCTGGGGGGGCGCATCGCGGCCGAAACCGAACACGAAGGCGCCGTCCGGCGTCACCGGTACCGGCTGTCCGTCCAAGGTCAGCCGGGTTCCCGGTGGAGCCTGACCGATGAGGAGTCCGCCCTGCGTCACTTCCCCGCGCCAGTGCAATTCTCCGGCTCCGACCCACAACGGCCACAGCACCAACCCGATCCATCCCAAAAATATCCGCATCGTCATGGTTTTTATCTCCAACCTCTTCATCTCCAACCTCTTCATCTCCGAACATTGTTTAGCGCATTCGCCCAGTCGGATTAGACCAGCAAAGCCCAGCCGCCTTCGTAGCCGGCCAGGTCATTCTTGCGATACCAGTCGTGGGGAATCGAGGCGAAGGATGAACCGAGGTCTGTACTCAACCTGAAATTTCAATCGTTCAAAGAAGCTCGGGTTGCAACGGTGTAACGTATGGTGACTGTTTGGGGGACTCAAATTAGTACGGCCGCACACCAAATAGATACGGATGCAGTCCAAACAGCAGGACGAACAATCCCAGCCCCCAGACCGCCGGCCAGCGCCATTCCGCCCAAGCCCAGCGCTGGCGGCCGGCCAGCAGCGCGGCGCAGGGCAGGAACGAGGTATCGGCGGCGAAGCGCCGCCAGCGTTCGCCTTCGGTCGCCGCCATCCGCCGGTCGAGGTGCCAGGCGCCGCCCAGCGCGGTCAGCAGGAAAGCCCCGAAGAACAGCAGCGACGCCAAATCGCCGTTGGCCAGGATGTGGACCGCCGCCCACAGCCCCACGCCCCACATCACCGGATGACGGGTGATGCGCAAGACTCCAGAGGCTGGTTCCGGCCGGTCGAGCGCACCGGTCATGCCGACCGCCGAGGGATTGGGAGTCAGCACTCCGCCAGCGATCAGCAGGAACGCCAGCGGCATGATCAACAGGGGCAGGTGGCGTACCCCCGGGCCGGGTAGCCACAAATAGACGTGGTGGGAGGCCTGGCGATAAGCGAGGAACAAAGTCAAGAGGAGCAGAAACGCGAGCAAGGAATAAAGTCCCAGAAAGCCTTTCTCACCCAAGCGAGCGATCAACCGGTCGCGCAGTGGGGTGCTGGCCAGGCCCAGATGGCTGGCGACAAAAGCGGCGCCGGCCAAACCGGTGACGAGAAGCGCGGTATCCATCACAATGCTCCATTCAGTCGCGCGGCAGGGCGCTGGCGAATTCCTGTAACGCGGCGCCGATGTCGATGGCGTAACCGATCCCTTCGAATTTATGGGTGATACGCTTCATCGTGTTGATCCCGACGACCCGGCCGTTGGTCAACACCAGGGGGCCGCCGCTGTTGCCTGGATAAATTTTAGCGTCGGTACGCACAAAAGGCGGCTCGATGCCGGAGACCACGCCGGCGCTGATCGAATCGCGCAGGCCGACCGGATTGCCGATGGCGTACACCGGCACGCCGTGCCCGACTTCAGCGGGCGCCGCCGGTTGCAGGGCCGGCGTGGCGTACTGGTCGACCTTGAGCAGGGCCAGATCGTGATTCCGGCTGACCGCGAGGAGCGACGCGCGCAACTCGGTCCCGTCCTTGAGGATGATGGTGAAGGTGTTCGCGGCGTCGGCCACGGCCAGGTTCCAGTCCATCTGCCGCCGCGCCGTGGCGACCTTGCGCTCCGTCTCCTGGAACTCGCGGCGGTCGGTGGCCAGCTCGTGCTGCAACGTCTGGTATTGATTGCGCTGGGACTGATAATGCGCCTGGCGTCGGGCTTTCTCCGCGCCTTCCGGCAGCCCGCGCAGGTAGGCCTCATGCCGGGCGAGATCCTCCCTGAATTTCTCCATCTCCCGCGCGCGCCAGGCCAGACTCTGGCGCTGGCGGTCGATGCGCTGTTCGACCTCACCCACCGTTTGCTGGAGCGTCACCCGGTCGGATTCGGGGAGCTTGAGCACATGCTGGTTGGTGAGGAGATGGCCGGATTTGGAAATAAAAAACCCGGACCCGGACCCCAGGGGGGTTTTGATCAGGACGGCGCCCAGCGTCGCTTCCTGGAGCGGGTTTTGGGGAGAAAACCGCTCCCGCAACTGGGCGTTCAGGTCGCGAGTCGGCTGGTTGGCCGCAGCGGGCTGGGGCAGAACTTCGACGGGTTGTCGCAGGTCGGGCCGGGGGCGGTCGGTATAATGCCAGTGACCGTGTTCGTCCTGATATTTGTACAGTTGGGCGGTGCCGGTCGGAGCGACGACCAAGGCCAACAGCCCCAGTCCACCGAGCAGGACGCTCCATCGGACGAATCGACGCGCAAGCCAAGTCATGGAGGAACCGTTGGGACCGGCGACCACGATCAGGCGGAGGTTTGCCCCATCAATCATAGCTGGGGCCGAAAAGGGAGCGGGTTAATCGCCATGATCTCGGCCCGCAGGCGGACCATGAGTTGTTCGCACGCCGCTCGAGCGTGCCTGCGCGCTTCCGCCGCGACCGCTTCCATCAGGGCGTCGAGCTGTTCGTCGGAGGGTTCGTGGGTGATGTCGTTCAAATCGAAGAATTGTGGTTTCATGATCATCTCCAACATCGCTCAGTGCTGATGGATCGCCGCTCGCGTTCATCGGTGGCTACGCCGGTTATTTTAACGCAAGCCGTTGCGGGAAAGTTGAAAATTCGCGCCCATTTCTTTCCAACGTCCCGGTGACGATCCCGCATGATTTGCGGGTGATCGACAAATTCCGCAAAGTACCGCCCTTATTCCGACCTACGAGATTCATGACCCATGCACTATCGGGATTTGCGCGATTTTATCCACCAACTGGAACAACTCGGCGAACTGAAGCGCGTTCGAATTCCGGTCAGTCCTCATCTGGAAATGACCGAGATTTGTGACCGCGTGTTGCGCGCCGGCGGACCAGCCATCCTGTTCGAACAACCCAAGGGCCACACTATTCCCGTGCTGGGCAATCTGTTTGGCACCCCGCGCCGGGTGGCGCTGGGCATGGGTGCGGACGACGTAGCGGCGCTGCGCGAGGTCGGCAAACTGCTGGCGTTTTTGAAGGAGCCCGATCCGCCCAAGGGGATGCGCGACGCCTGGGAGAAATTGCCGATCTTCAAGAAAGTGCTGGACATGGCGCCGAAGAAGATCGGCCGACCGCCGTGCCAGGAACGGGTGATCGAGGGGACGGCCGTGGATCTCTCCCGCCTGCCGGTGCAGACCTGCTGGCCGGA
>JAWOHQ010000307.1:0-9749 GCA_046485105.1 Candidatus Competibacteraceae bacterium
GCCGCCTGCCTCAGGAACGGCTCGTAATCCGTACGGCTCATGAGGTTCCAGTATCTGCTGACGGTCTCGGATGAGACCTTGCCCCCGGTGAGATTCGTCTGCCAGCGGCTGTCGATTTCAAGCGTAATGCCGGTATGGTAGAAATCAAACGCGAGAGTTTTTCCCGGACGGCTGGTTTCCGGTAATGGGGCGGTTCAGGTGCGAGTGGAGCAACCTTGAGCGGAACGACCGAAGCGGAGTCCGGAACGATCCGAATCTCCGCCTCGACCTCGGAGACCACCGCCTTTTTTACTACCCGATCAGGCCCCACCCCAGTGTGGGAAAAATGTCCTGGCCTGGTCCCCGGCCGGCAGCCTGGCCTTGCCGCTAGCGAGACCGCAGAGGATAGGCCAAGCGGTGCGGCATCCTCAGCCAATGGTTCATCACGAAATCAGCGTTGTTCTCTTCCAGGCACCGAACTGAATGGAGTTGGGTCCCCCTGAGCGGCGCGTCTCCGCCGTAACCGCCGCAGTAACTGCCGCCGCTCGCGCTGACGCAACAAACCGCCCCGCGGTGTGGACAACTGTATTTGTCCACAGGCATCAATCCTTCGTTGCCATAACGCTTCGCCTTCACCGGTCGGGTGATTTGATTTTTCATTATGGATTCCTCACGTTGGTGGTCAGTGATACCGTTGACCCTCCCCGCGCATTGGTCGGACTCGCGCGTTATTTTTCAATTTTCTAGCGGAGTTATCATTTTATCCTTACCTCTGACACGGCTAATAGTACCGGCTGGACTGGGGGAGTAAATTAGGGTCTTCTGGAGCGGCATCAGGGTTTTTCCCTAAGCGCTCCTACCGCCAAGGTCTCGCGTCGCCGAACCGGAAATGCTTGCCGCCTCTCGCCCGATGGAGCTTCGTAGTCCATAATTCCCAGGAACCCAACGCCACTCATCGCCAAGAACTGGAGGTCGTCTTTAAATGACGTTCACCCGCCCACCCCATCCAGACCACCTTCCCGATGCGTCCCGTTCGGCTCCCGATCCGTCCCGACGCGCCTTTCTGACCGGATTGACGACCTTGTTCGCCACCGCGGGTTTCAGCCTGATGCCCCAATCCAGCGCGGCGGGACCGCGCGACTATCGAACGCGGAGCGGAACCGTCGCCACGATCACCCGCACGCCGCAGCGGACGGACGGATTCCAGGCGGGCAACCATCTGAGCGCCGAGATCAACAGCTACATCCAGGGGCTCCGCCGGGCGGGCCGAATTCCGGCCAACGAACGCACTGCCTGGTTGATCTACGACTTCACCAGCCGACGGTATCTGGTGACCATCAACGCCAGCGTTCCCCACCAGGGCGCCAGCATGATTAAACCTTTTGTCGCACTAGCCTTCTTTCACAAGGTCCGGGAAGGGAAACTCCAATACACGCGCTATCGCCGCCAGCGGATGGAAGCGATGATCCAGAGCAGCAACAACAAGGCCACCAACTTTTTCATCGACTTGGTAGGCCAGACCAGCCGTCGTTCCGGTCCGGCCGAGGTGGAGCACACGCTCAAACGCCATCATCCGGGCGTCTTTCGCCAAACTCGGATCGTCGAGAGGATTCCCCCGGGGGGCCGAACCTACCGCAATCGGGCTTCCGCTCTCGATTATCACCGCTTTCTGCATGCTCTGTGGTACGACCAGTTGCCTTATTCAGGCGAACTCAAACGGGTGATGCATCTGCCCAACCGCAGCCGCCTCCATACCGGCGTACCGCAAATCGCGCGAGAAACCCAGATTTTGCACAAAAGTGGGACCACGGCGCAGATGTGCGGCAACATCGGCATTCTGATCGCCCAAGGCCAAAACGGTCGCCGCTATCCCTACACCTTCGTCGGCATCATCGAAAAATCCCAGCGCGCTGGAAACTTCACGGCCTGGAAAGACGACCGCGGCGATGTCATCCGCAAAGTATCCGGCATCACCTATAACCACCTGCAACGCCTGTATAACCTGGTGTGACCGCCCGGGGTACACCGCTCAGTCCTCGCCGCGCTCGAGAATCTCGCCGTCCACCCGATAGACGGCGACTGTTTGGCTTTTCCCCTTGAGCTTGGCTTGCCCCACTGCTTCGACCTGAAATCGGCCGTGCAGATAGTGCAAGGTGGATTCGCCGATCAGGACCCGGCACGCGCTGCCGGCGACTTGGCACGCCTCCTTGTCGAAGCTCTCCAAACGAGAAGCGATGTTGACGGTATCGCCGACCACGGCGTATTCCAGCCGCTGGCGACCGCCCAGACTCCCGGCCACCAGCGGTCCGGTGTAGATGCCCACCCGCATGGCGACGGCGGGCAGTCCCTGCGCCGCCCAGCGCGCGTTGAGCGACCGCAACTGCTCCCTCATCGCAAGGGCGCAGCGCACCGCCCGCGTTGCGTTCTCGGTAATTTCCGTCCCCGAAAGCTTCCACCGGCGCCACCGTCAACACGCTGCGCCCCGGCGTCCGCGCGTCGGAGCGCCCACCCTCGCCGAGTTGCAGATAATCCGCCGTGCTGATATGGACCGACCCAGGGACATCCAGCACCGCATTCTCCCCAAACAACACCCCGGCGGGATTGAGCAGATACAGACTCGCCCCGGCAATCGTCGAACGCAAGACTCCGTCGATGGTCGAGACCTGCCCGCCGGTGACCCGCCCGATAATGTTGTGGACGGAATGCGGCCCGCTGAAGGTCGCGGATTCGCCCGGCTGGATGGCGAACCGCCCGAAGCTGTGAAACAGGTTCCCACCGACTTGCCGACCCAGATCCGCGGTAATGGCATAATCCAACCCGGCCAGCGGCCCGGCGGGACCGAGCGTGCCGTCCAGCGTGACCTGCGCCGAACCGCCGCCGGCATAGATCGTCAGCCCGAAGAACACACCCCACCGTCTACAGATTCGTTCATCGCGCATGGCAATCTCCCGTGATCGGGTCGCATCGCTCGCTGTCAGGCGGTGACGGAATCTTGCATGCTCGATCCGGTCGCCGCGCCATAGCGTATTCGGATTGGGAATTTCGGTAAAAAGATCGCTTGTTGAGAAGGGCTTTGTGCGGCAAAATCCAGGAAAAATCGGACGCTATCGTTATTACATTCCAAAAATTCCACACGGTTATCCAAAGTTACAAATCATCTTTCAACCAAGGAGTCCCGATTGATGAACATACCTGGAGTTTTAGCCATTGGCCTTGCGGTCGCCATATCGTCGGGTTGCGCCGCCCGGTTTAGCCAGGACGAGGTGGATGGAGAGTCCGCCACGCCAAACATGACGGCGAATTTAAACCTTGGCGTTTCATCCGATGCGATCCTCGCGGCGCATGGGAAACCCCTCCAAAAAAGAGGACGCATCGGTTCCGATGGCAGCAAGCTTGAAGATTGGTTTTACCTGGATGCCATTCTGTCCTTTAAGGACGGAAATCTGGATGCCTTCAGGCCCAGATAACCGGCTAAAAAAAGCCGGGTACGCAGTTGAGGGCGTTCGGCTTAGGGAGGCGGCGGCGCCAGCACCTCGCGGCCGCCGTTAGACTGCAACGGACCGACTACGCCCGCCGCCTCCATCTCCTCGACCAGCCGCGCCGCCCGGTTGAAACCGATCCGCAGCCGGCGCTGCACCCCGGACACCGAAACGCGGCGTGATTCCGTGACGATGCGCACCGCTTCGTCGTACAAAGGATCGCTATCCCCGTTGCGGCCATTACCCTCGCCGTCGCCAACGCTTTCGCCCTCCTCACGCGGCTCGGCCAGCACGTCGTCGACATAGTCCGGCGCGCCGGTCCGCCGCAGATATTCGACCACCCGGTTGACCTCGTGATCGTCCACGAACGCGCCATGCACCCGCTGGGGCAGTCCGCTGCCCGGCGGCAGATACAGCATGTCGCCATGCCCCAGCAGTTGATCCGCGCCCATCTGGTCGAGAATGGTCCGGGAATCCACTCGCGCCGACACCTGAAAAGCGATCCGGGTTGGAATGTTGGCCTTGATCAGGCCGGTGATCACGTCCACCGACGGCCGCTGGGTGGCCAGGATCAGATGGATGCCGGCGGCGCGCGCCTTCTGCGCCAACCGGGCGATCAACTCCTCCACCTTCTTCCCGACCACCATCATCAGGTCGGCCAACTCATCGATCACCACCACGATGAACGGCAGCGGCTGCAACAGCGGAATTTCTCCTGGAACAGCTTCCCCGCCCGGACGCCAGAACGGATCGGTCAAGCCTTGGCCGACGGCCAGCGCGTCGAGCACCTTGCGGTTGAACCCGGCGATGTTGCGCACCTTGAGCGCGGCCATCAGCCGGTAGCGGCGTTCCATCTCTCCCACGCACCAGCGCAGCGCGTTGGCCGCTTCCTTCATGTCGGTCACCACCGGAGTCAACAAGTGCGGAATATCCTCGTAAACCGACAGCTCCAGCATCTTCGGGTCCACCAGAATCAGCCGGACCTCGTGCGGCGGCGCCTTGTAAAGCAGGCTGAGCAGCATGGCGTTGATAGCCACCGATTTGCCGGAACCGGTCGTGCCCGCCACCAGCAGATGCGGCATTTTCCCCAGATTAGCAATGACCGGATTGCCGCCGATATCCTTGCCCAAGGCGAGGGTCAGGGGCGATACGGCCTGATCGTAGATCGAGGCTTCCAACACCTCGCGCAGGTAGACGATCTCGCGGTGCTGGTTGGGAATTTCCAGACCGACCACCGATTTGCCGGGAATGATCTCCACCACCCGCACGCTCAACACCGACAGGCCGCGCGCCAGATCCTTGGCCAGATTGGTGATCTGGCTGACCTTCACCCCCGGCGCCGGCTCGATCTCGAAGCGGGTGATCACCGGCCCCGGCTCCACCGCCACCACCTGCGCGGCAATGCCAAAGCTCTTGAGCAGGGCTTCCACCCGCCGCGACATGGCCTCCAATATTTCCCGGGAATAGCCGGCGGTGCGCGGCGGCGGTTGGTCGAGCAATTCCAGGGGAGGCAGTGGATACGGCGCGACCGGAGTCGGCGGCGCTACTCGCCGCACCATGACCGCCACCGGGTCGGCGGGCGCGAACGACGCTGGTTTCGGCGGTATCGATGGGAACCTCTCCAGTTCGGCGATATCCATGCCATCCTCTTCGTCCTCAGCGACCACCTCAGCACCGCGCACCGCGCCGTTGCGCATCATCAGCTCCGCAGGCTCCGCCGTCCGAACGGGCGCGGCCACCGGAGTCGGCACCAGGGTCAAATCCGAAACCGGCCATTCCACCACCGCCGCGCTCGTGGGTCGAACCTCTACCGGGTCGGCGGGCGACATCCAGTCCAGTACCGGTTCGATGCGTCGGGGCTTGCGGCCAGTGGAGAAATCGGGATCGGCGGTCGACGGGGTTTCGGCGGCGTCCAGCGGCGGCTCGGCGGCGGGCGGAATTTCGATGACGGCCTCCGGCGCGGATAAGGGAACCTCAGCGTCCACGCCAGCCCGGCGCGCGCGCCACCATCCCGCCACCCTCGTAACCAGCGACATCGCGGCCCCACCCACTATCGTTCCCGACCACCGCCCTAAGGACGCCAGACGGTTCGTTTTCGGGCGTGGACTTTTAGGCGGCGTGGATGCCGCCCCCGGCGTCACGGTGGCCTCGGCTGAACTCGACGGCGCCGGCGTTTTACCGACATTCTCTCGACGGTCCCAGCGCAGCGGCGCCAACAGCAGACCGCCCAACCAATCCACCACTTTGAGCACCCCCATCCCGGTCCAGTCCAGGAACTTCAACCAGGAAAAACCGGTGGTCAGGGTCACGCTGGCCAACAACAGCGCCGCCATGAAGGCATTGCCGCCGGTGAATGCAAACGCATCGGTTAAAAACTGACTGACATGCAGGCCGATCAGCCCACCCGCCGGACCGTCGCCGGGCACGGTTCCGGGAACCACGCGCAGATGCAGCGCCACCAGCCCGCAGGCGCTGGCCAGGATCACCGCGAACCCCAGCACCCGCAACACCACGATCTCGGCGTCCAGTTCCAGCAGCGCGCCGCGTTTAAACAACCGCCAACCGCAAAACACCAGCCCCAGCGGCAGCAGGTAACCAACATAGCCGAGGAAATACAGCGTCACGTCAGCGAACCAGGCGCCGACCGCGCCGCCGAGATTGTGATACTGGCTCACGCTCGCGGTATGGGTCCAGGCTGGATCCGCGGGATTGTAAGTCGCCAGCGCGCCGATCATGCCCAGTGCGACGACGACCAGCAGCCAGAAGGAAATTTCTCGCAGAACCGCCTTGAGGAACGGGAGGATGCTGGTCCGAGCCGCGGTCCGCTCGGTCTTGATTCGATGTGCCTGTGCCAAAATTCAGTCCTGTGGTGGATCGGTTTTGATCGGGGTAAAACAGTCGATCATTGTCCCATCCCCCAACGGTCAGGTGAAGGGTAAAGCGAGACGCCGGCGAACTGACCCGCTGTTTCGGGTTCCAAACCATGGGTTTCCGATCCGTCCCCATCCCCCTCCGACCGCCGCCGTGACCATGCGCATCCAACGCCTCAACACGCTGACTGACCTCCCCGCCGCCGAGTGGAACGCCCTCGTCCCCGACCAGAATCCCTTTCTCAGTCACGAGTTCCTCAGCGCCCTGGAGCGCCACCACTGCATCGGCGAACGCACCGGCTGGCTGCCGTGGCACGTGGTTTGTCGGGATGAGGGGGGCCAGCTGCTGGGCGCGGCGCCGTTGTATCTGAAATTCAACTCCTACGGCGAATTTGTGTTCGACTGGGGCTGGGCCGAAGCCTACCGGCGCCAGGGCCTGTCCTACTACCCCAAACTGGTCGGCGCCATCCCCTACACCCCGACCACCAGTCCCCGGCTGCTGCTGGCGCCCGGATTGCCCGACCCCAATGCGATAGCCCAAGCGATGATCGAATACGTGCTGGAGGAAAGCCGTCGGCATCAGCTCTCATCGGTCCACTGGCTGTTTCCGACGGCCGCCGAAACACCGCATTTCGCGGCCCAGGGCTTTCTGTCCCGACTCGGCTGCCAGTTCCACTGGCAAAATCGCGGCTATCGGGATTTCCAGGATTTTCTGGACACGCTCACCGCCAAGCGGCGGAAAAATATCAATCGCGAACGCCGGCTGGTGCGCGAGGCCGGACTGGAACTGCGCATCCTGAGCGGCCGGGAAGTCAGCGAGGCGCAATGGCGCACCGTTCACGAATTCTACCGTTCCACCTTCCAGCGGCTCGGTGGCGTACCCACCCTGACTCTGCCCTTTTTTCTGGAGATCGCCGAGACCTTGGACGAGCGGTTGGTGCTGGCGCTGGCGTTCGCTCAGGGTCATGAGGTCGCCGGCGCCATCAGCTTCCGCGGCGCCACCACGCTCTACGGCCGCCACTGGGGCTGTCGGGCCGATTACGACAGCCTGCATTTTGAGGCCTGCTATTATCAGGGCTTGGACTATTGCATCCAGCGGGGCCTGCACCGCTTCGAGCCGGGCGCGCAAGGCGAACACAAGATTTATCGGGGATTTTTACCGACCCTCACCCACTCGGCCCACTGGATCGCCCATCCCGAGTTTCGCCGCGCCATCGCCGATTTCCTGGAGCGGGAAACGCCGGCGGTGCGCGAGTATGCTCGGGATTTGTTGCGGCATTCGCCCTATCGAAACGAGGTAACTCCCGATGCGCCTGCCGTGGCTGGACCCGCGTGACGACGGCCAGCCTTTCCCCCATCCGGACCGCGCGCTGACCGAGCCCGACGGTCTGTTGGCCGTCGGCGGCAGCCTGACCCCGCGTCGTCTTCTGCGCGCCTACCGGCTGGGTATTTTCCCCTGGTACTCGCCGGGCCAGCCGATCCTGTGGTGGTCGCCGGACCCGCGGCTGGTTCTGTTTCCGGAAGCGCTCAAAATCTCGCGCAGCCTGCGCAAGACCTTGCGTCGAGGACAGTTCGTCGTCACCGCCGACGCCGACTTCGCGGCGGTCATCGCCGCCTGCGCCGCGCCCCGTGATATGGAACCCGGCACCTGGATCACCCCGGAGATGAACCAAGCCTACAACCGCCTGCACCGGCTCGGTCACGCGCATTCCATCGAAGTCTGGCATCAAGGCGAACTGGTGGGCGGGCTGTACGGGGTGGCGATGGGCCGGGTCTTTTACGGCGAGTCGATGTTCAGTTGGGCGAGCGACGCTTCCAAGGTGGCGCTGGTTCACCTGGCCGCGCAACTGCGGCGTTGGGAGTTCGCGATCATCGACTGCCAGGTTCGCACCCCGCACCTCACCAGCTTGGGTGCGGCGGACATTCCTCGCGCCACCTTCCTGCAACTGCTGGAACGCTACTGCGCTCTGCCAAGCCCGGTCGGTCCCTGGCGGTTGGATGCCGACCTGGTCGCCGAACCCGCTAACCGGATCGCGCCGCCATGAGCAATCCTCGCGATTCGCTGTACGACCTGCGGATGTTTTTGACCACCGAGTATTCGTGCAGCTATCTGCCGGAGCGCTGGGCGCGCAATCTGGTCGCCGATCCCACCGTAACCGATGATCGGCTCTACAGCCGGCTGGCGGCGCTCGGTTTTCGGCGCAGCGGCGACCACGTCTACCGGCCGCACTGCCGGGGCTGTGTGGCCTGTCGGTCGCTGCGCATCCCGGTGGAACGATTCCGCCCGAATCGCGGGCAGCGGCGGGTCTGGGCGCGCAATCAGGATTTACAGATCCGGGTTTTGGAAGCGGAGTTTCTGGACGAGCACTTCGAGCTGTTCGCCCGTTACATCCGGGGCCGCCATGCCGGCGGCGGCATGGACCCGGCCAGTCCGGAAAACTATTGGGCGTTCGTGACCTCGCGCTGGTGTCCGACCTGGTTGTGCGAGTTCCGTCGCGACCGGGAATTGCTGGCCGTGGCGGTGGCGGATCGCCTGGAGGATGGACTTTCAGCGGTCTACACCTTTTTCGATCCGCTCCAGGACGGGCGCGGCTTGGGCACTCATGCCATTCTTTGGCAGATCGACGAAGCGCGGCGGCTAGGGCTGAATTGGGTCTATCTGGGCTATTGGGTCGAACGCTGCGATAAAATGGCCTACAAGTCCCGCTTCACGCCGCACGAGGTGTTCGTCGCGGAACGCTGGGGATGGATGGCGGTGGAAGATTGAATCAAAAATTTGCTCCCCTCTCCCGCTGGCGGGAGAGGGGCTGGGGGTGAGGGTTAACGACTACCCATTCCGCAGCGCCGCAATCACCGGCCGGGTCTCCGGCCAGACCCCGCGCCACAGGTGGAACGACTCCGCCGCCTGTTCCACCAGCATGCCCAACCCATCCAGGGACTGGGCCGCCCCCTGTTCGTAGCCCCAGCGCACGAACGCGGTTGGTTCGTGGCCGTACATCAGATCGTAGCACCAGCCCTCCGCCGCCAACACCCCGTCCGGCACGGGCGGCGCGACATCGTCCAACCCGGCGGCGGAGGGCTGGTGCTACGATCTGATGTACGGCCACGAACCGACCGCGTTCGTGCGCTGGGGCTACGAACAGGGGGCGGTCCGGTCCCTGGATGGATTGGGCATGCTGGTGGAACAGGCGGCGGAGTCGTTCCATCTGTGGCGCGGGGTCTGGCCGGAGACCCAGCCAGTGATCGCGGCGCTGCGGAATGGGTAGTCGTTAATCCTCCACCGCCATCCATCCCCAGCGTTCCGCGACGAACACCTCGTGCGGCGTGAAGCGGGACTTATAGGCCATTTTATCGCAGCGTTCGACCCAGTAGCCCAGATAGACCCAATTCAGCCCTAGCCGCCGCGCTTCGTCGATCTGCC
>JAWOHQ010000364.1:0-3903 GCA_046485105.1 Candidatus Competibacteraceae bacterium
TACCCTTCGCTGGCCTTTACCGCTAGCGGGCAACCGCGCGTCGTTAGCTACATCTCCACGCCCTTTGGCCCCAGCGCCGTTTACTACTTGCAATGCAACAGTAACTGCGACAACAGCGACAACTGGCAGCGTGTGCCCTTGTTTGATCGCGGCTCTGGGCATGCCTTCTGGGTGCTGCGCCTCGACAGCGCCGGACGGCCGCGTCTCGCCTTCTACCAGGGTGCCTTCAACAATGGCGCGGGTGAGCCGTCGGCCTATGGGATGCGCAAGTCGCGCGTCGTGGCGTTTCCCACCGCCGTATTCATTTCGATTCACGACGAAACGGGCGAGCGCGTGACCCTGGCCCAATGCGAGCCGCAGACGCTGCGACTGGACCAGATCGCGGACGTTTACGCATTAGGCGAGGCGGCACAGAAAGCAGAGGTGGCGCTGGCCGAGGGCCTGCAGCGGCTCTCGGCGATCCTGGCCCAGCAGGCGCGCTTCGGTGCCGCCGGGATCGTCGTGGGCCACACGATTCTAACCGTCGGCCTGGCGATCGTGCTGATGCCGACGGCCGCCAACCTGGCGGCGGCGGCGGGGCTTGGTTTCATCGTGGGCGCGGTGAAACTGTCCAACCGCGGGCGCGCCGTGCTGGCGGTGCCGCTGCCGGTGGTCGCCGCGGCGCTTGTCTCCGCGCTCGCTTTCCTCGCAGTGAAATATGGGTTGCCGGTGGATCCCCTGCACGCGCTGGTGCCGCCGCTGGTGACCTTCCTGCCGGGCGGCATGCTTGCACTCGGCATGGTGGAGCTCGCCTACGGCGACATGGTGAGCGGCGCAAGCCGCCTGATCGCCGGCTTCGTGCAACTGGTGCTGCTGGCGTTCGGTCTCGCGGTGGGCGCCGTGCTCGTCGGTTACAGCCCCAACGACCTGACCTACTCCGCCGCAAATTACGTGAAACTGTTCGAGGCCGCCTGGGCCGGCGTCCTCGTGTTCGGCCTGGGAGTTTATCTCCACTTCTCGGCGCCGCGAAATTCGCTGCAGTGGATTCTCCTGGTGCTGCTGATCGCCTTTGCGGCGCAGCGGCTCGCGGGCGAGTTTTTGGGGTGTGAGATCAGCGGTTTCTTTGGAACGCTGGTGGCCACACCGCTGGGATACTTGATTCAGCTCCGCTTCCGCGGTCCGCCGGCAACCGTGACCTTCCTGCCCACCTTCTGGCTGCTGGTACCGGGTGCCTTGGGCCTGCTGAGCGTCACGCGCATGTTGAGCGACCGCGCCGCCGGGCTCGATGGCCTGATCACGGTGGTGTTTGTGATCACCTCGGTCGCTCTCGGCACGCTGGTCGGCGCCGCCGTTTACAAATGGCTCACCGAAACGTTCGGCTGGTGGCAGTTGCAGATCGGGCGGGTGGAGTCCTATATACGGCGCGCGAAGAAGCGCTGAACCGGCGGCCGTGACGAACCGCCTTGCCTCAACGCCCTACCGGTACAGTGGAAAGAGAATTGGAACCAGAATCACGCAGACCACCATCACCACCAGCGTAAACGGCACTCCCACCTTGACAAAGTCGCCGAACGTGTAGCCGCCCGGTCCGACCACGAGCGTGTTTACCGGTGAGGAAATCGGGGTCATGAACGCGGCGGAGGCGGCCAGGGCGACGATCATCGCGAAGGGGTACGGAGAGGCGTGGAGTTTTTCGGCCACGGCCAGCGCGATTGGCGCCATCAGCACCGCGGTGGCCGTATTCGAGATGAAAAGCCCCAGCAGCGCGGTGATGATGAACAAGCTCGCGAGCACCACGTGGGTTCCCGCGCCCCCGGTCACGGACATCAGCAGGTCGGCGGCGATATCGACCCCGCCGGTGCGCTTCAGCGCCAGGGAGAACGGCAACATGCCGACAATCAACACCAGGCTTTTCCAGTGAACCGAGCGGTAGGCGCTGTCAAAATCGATGCAACGCAAGGCGCCCATCAGCAGGCAGGCGATCAACGCCGCCTGCACGTTCGGCACCACGCCGCTGATCATCAGTCCCACCATGAGCAGCAGGCAGAAGACAGCCTGCGGCGCCTTGCCGGAGGCCGGAAGGACATCATCCAACTCGGCCGGTAGGTTGAGGACGATCAGGTTGGCGGTATCGGTTCGAAGCCGCTGGATGTCCTTCCAGAGGCCGATCACCAGCAGTGTGTCGCCAATCCCCAGTTTTTCGTCCTGGAGGTTGCGGTCCGGCGCCGTGTTTCCATGGCGGAGACCGATCATCGTCAGCCCGAACCGGGTGCGGAATTTCGACTCTACTACGGTTTTGCCCGCCAGGTCCGAAGTCGCCGTCAACATGACTTCAGCCATGCCGATCTCCTGCGAACGGTCGGCGAAATACTCTCCACTGAGCGGCAGGACTTCGAGAGCAAACCGCTCGCGGAGCGTCTCGACCGACACGTCCGGTCTGAACAGATCGACCAGGAGGACATCTTCCGCGTGCAGTTCGGTATTCGCGGCCGGCCCGATCAATTCGCGGGCGAAGCGGCGGCTGCGCTCGATGGCGACAATGCTCGCGCCGGACGTGCTGCGCAGATCGAGTTCGCCGACGGTCTTGCCGACCAGCGGGGATTCAGCCGGTACCCGCAGCCGGTGTTCACGGTCGGTGAGCCGATACCGTTTAATCCAGTCACGCAGGCTGGGGCGGCTTGCCGCCACGGCCCCCTGCTCCAAATTCGCGGCGAGCCAGCGGCGCGCCCAGAGCATGTAAACCACGCCCAGAATGAGGATGGGTACGCCAAACGGCGTAAAGCTGAAAAAATGGAATCCAACCTCGCCGCTGCGGGTGAGTTCGCTGTTGACGACCAGGTTGGGCGCCGTGCCCACCAGGGTCATCATGCCGCTGATCAGCGCGGCGACGCTCATCGGCATCATCAGCCGGCTCGGGGCCGTGCCGGTGCTCTGCGCGATCCGCAGCGCCACCGGAATGAAAATGGCGACCGCACCCGTCGAGCTCATCACGGAGCCCATCACTCCCACGCTTAGCATCAGCAGGGCGAGCAGCAGGGCTTCGCTGCTTTCGGCCTTGGCGGTGAGCCAGTCGCCGAGCCGTTGGGCCACGCCGGTCCGCACCAGGCCCTCGCCCATCACGAAGAGCGCGGCGATGAGAACGATGTTCGGATCGCTGAAGCCGGACAACGCCTCGCCCATGCTGATCACTCCCGTGAATGGCAGCACGGTCAGCATGATCAACGCGACCGCGTCCATGCGGGGCTTGTTGATCGCAAACATCGCGACGGCGGCGGCAAGCAGGGAGAGGATAATGGCGAGGTCGGCATTCATGGGCCGATCAATATTGATACTGCATCAAAATGTCAATCAAAACTGCATCAAAATGTCAATCGCGCCGCATGCCGCGCCCGATCCTCAATAGCCTGCCTCGAAGCCTGCGCGGCCGGGAACAGGGTTCCAAGGGCAAAAGGCTCCGATCGCTGCGACCCAGTTGGCCGCCGCCGAAATGTCGAAGACCGAACCGCTGGGTCTTTCCAGGCCGGCGGGGGCGATCTCGTTATCCCATGTGGGGATGCTCTTCCCGCCAGGAGCCCGGCGGCGACAAAAAAAACGCGATTTTCGACACGATATAGGTGGCTTCCCTCAGGAGGACATCGACATCGCCTCAGAAGTCTATGGGATCGCGGACCAGTGGGCAGGTCATGCAGTGCCCGCCGCCCCGGCCGCGGCCCAGCTCGGCGCCGGAGATCGTGATCACCTCCACCCCGCGTTCGCGCATTTTGGTCATGAAGTCGAAGTGGTCGCGCTTGGCGGTCTGGACCCAGAGCACGTCATCGAACAGCAGGTCGTCGTTATTGCTCGGGGTCAGACGCGTATGGCCCAGGCCGGGAGCGCAGACCAATACCTTGCGCAGTGTGCCGACCTCTGAGTAAACCCCATAGG
>JAWOHQ010000022.1:0-11077 GCA_046485105.1 Candidatus Competibacteraceae bacterium
ACGGGCTATCTGGCGACCCTGGGCATGGTGCTGCATGAGTTCCCGGAAGGCATCATCACCTACCTGCTGCTGGTGCGCGGAGGATTGACCGAACGCAAAGCCGCATGGCTGGCCTTCGTCGCGGCGGCGGCGACCACGCCGCTGGGCATGTTGGTGTCTTATCCGCTGATCAGCGCCATAGACCCGCAAACACTGGGTGCCTTGCTTGCGCTCTCGGCGGGCGCGCTGGTTTATGTGGGCGCGACGCATCTCTTGCCACGCGCCGAACAGGAGCAGAAAAAGTTCAGTCTGGTGGCGCTGGCCGGCGGGGTGCTGGTCGCAGTGATCATCGTGATGTCGAAGGCATGAACCAGGAAAAGCACGAAAAAGTTCAAGAGGCTGCCAAGCTGACTGTTCCATTTCGAACCGGGAGTTTAAACATGCCCGCGACGGTTTCCCTGAACCAATTGCCCAAAGATGCTCGGGTTGTAGTGCGCCGGCTGACCGGTGGGGGTGAGTTGGCGAGCCGCCTTGCTGGCCTGGGCTTTGTCGTGGGTGCGCCACTGGTGGTGCTGCAGAACCTGGGCCGGGGTCCTGTTCTGGTGAAGGTGCGCGATACCCGCATTGCGCTGGGTCGGGGTGAAGCGTCCAGAATTCTGGTGGAGGAGGCTGCAACATGAATCCGCCAGGAGAACAAGAACCATCGATCCTCATTGGCCTTGCCGGCCAACCCAACGTCGGTAAGTCCACGATCTTCACTCCTTACCGGTCTGCATCAGCATGTGGGCAACTGGCCCGGCAAGACCGTGGAACGCCGGGAAGGCGCGCTGGATCATGCGGGCGTTCGGCTGACAATCGTCGACCTGCCCGGAACCTACAGCCTCACGGCCAACTCCCCGGAGGAGCGCGTCGCCCGCGATTTTATCCTGCATGAACATCCTGATGTGGTGATGATGATCGCTGATGCCGCAGCGCTGGAGCGCAACCTCTATCTGCTCAGCGAAGTGCTGGCGCTGCCGACGCCGGTTGTGCTGGGCTTGAACATGATGGATGTCGCGCAGGGGCAAGGCATCGACATCGAACCTCATGTTCTCGCCGCCGCCCTGGGCATCCCGGTGATTCCCATGGTGGCGAGCCGGGCGGAAGGCGTCGCCGAGCTGGTCAGTGCGGCGCTGCGTTTGGCGCAAACGCCGGAGGTCTTCCAACCGGTGCGGCCCACCATTGCCGAGCCACATCGTGACGTGCTGGCGCAAATCCGGGACTTGCTGGGAGAGCAGACGCCGGCGCCCTATCCAGCGGACTGGGTGGCGATGAAACTCCTGGAAGGCGACCGCGAAATCATTGCCCTGGCCGAGTCCTGGCTGCCGGAGCCGGTCTGGCGGCCGATCGAAACCCGGTTGGCGGCGCATGAAGATGCGGTGCTCGACATTGCCGCTGGCCGGTATGCCTGGATCGAGCGGATGGTGCGCGCGGCGATCAAGCAGCCGCGACTCGGTCAGATCAGCCTGACCGACCACATCGACCGCTACGCGCTGCATCCGGTGTGGGGTCTGCTGCTATTACTCGCGGTATTCGCGCTGATTTTTGTCCTGACCTTTCATCTGGCCGCTCCAATCCAGGCGTGGCTGGAAACCGGGATCATTGAGCCGTTCAGCGACTGGATTCACTCCTCGCTCTCGGGCGCGCCGACCTGGCTCTCCAGTCTGCTGACCGACGGCGTGTTGGGCGGAGCGGGCACCGTGATGACCTTTGTGCCCATTCTGGCGGTGTTTTTCGCGGCGCTGGCCCTGTTGGAGGACATCGGCTACTTCGCCCACGCGGCCTACGTCATGGATCGCTACATGCACCCTCTCGGCCTGCACGGTAAGAACTTTCTGCCGTTGTCGCTGGGTTTTGGCTGCAATGTGCCGGCGGTGATGGGCGCGCGAGTGATCGATTCTCCGAGCGGCCGACTGATCACCATCCTGCTCGTGCCTTTCGTACCGTGCAGCGCCCGCCTGTTGGTGCTGGCCTTTCTGACGCCGATTTTCTTCGGCGAAGCCGCCTTGCTTGCAGCAGTTGGCTTTGTCAGCTTCAACCTCATCTTGCTCACCGTCGTCGGCATCGTCCTCAGCCACACCCTGTTTCGCGGCCAGCAGGCGTTCTTCATTATGGAGATGCCCCTCTATCATGTACCCAACGGGCGCACCATCGCCCGCTTTGTCTGGGATAACGCCTGGGCTTTCCTGCGCAAGGCCGGCAGCCTGATTCTGGTCCTGTCGATCCTGCTGTGGGCTTTGAGCTATTTCCCCGGCGCGGACCTGGAAACCAGCTATCTCGCCCGGTTGGGTCACAGTTTGGCGCCGGTAGGGGAGTTGCTGGGCTTGGACTGGCGTTTGCTGGTGGCGCTGCTGGCGAGTTTCATCGCCAAGGAAAACGCCATTGCGGCGCTCGGGATTCTTTATGGCGCCGGGACGTCGGGCGACGGCTTGGCCGCTACCCTGGCGGCGTCCATCCCCACCGCTTCAGCGCTGTCCTTCATCGCCGCCACCTTGCTGTTTATCCCCTGCGTGGCCACCTGCGCGGTGATGCGCAAGGAGTTGGGCGATTGGCGCTGGATGTTGTTTGCGGTGACGTTGCACTGGGTCATCGCCGTAGCGATCGCGGGTTTGATCTATCACGGCGGCAGCTTCTTGGGCATCGAATCATGACTGGCACGAGGGGTTACTCGCCAAGCCCCTGGTTCATATTAACGAGCCTTGGCGTCACCCATTCCTGGGAATGTGGCGGGTGATTCACGAGCGATCATCCTCATTTCCTTTCAGCGATGGGCAGTCTGCTTCGGCGCGCTCTAGCGGCGCGCGGGCCGCATGTAGAACCGCTCGCCCGCGTACTCGATTTTTTTCAGCTCCCCCTCGGCCAGCAGCATTTCGATCAGCGTCCAGTCGGCGTGGCTGTCCGCAAGGAGCTGGCGCACGGCGGCTTCGCGCATCGGGTGGACAGCGGTAATGGCCAGCAAATCCTGCCGCGCGTCGCCGGTGTGGGCGAAGCGCCCGGTCTCATGGCCGGTGAGCAGTTCGACGCTCGGCAAACGGGCCGAGAAGATCTGATAGGCGCGCGTCAGTCCGGCTTCGTTGGGACCTTTAACATCTTCGACGGTCGGGGGGCGGGTCGGCACGGCGAGATAGGCGGTCCGGGGCGCGATGCCGGCGAGGAACTCGGCGGTGGCGATCAGCGCGTCCTGGGAGTCGTTGAGCCCGGCGACCAGCATGGTTTCGGAAATCAGGGTGCCTGTGTACCCGGCGGCGAACTCGCGAATGCCGCCCAGGATGACGCCGAGGTCCAGGTCTCGGTGGGGCCGGTTGATTTTGCGCCAGATCGCTTCGTCCACGCTGTCGACTTTGACGGACACAAGGTCGGCCTGGCGCAGGCGGGAGCGCACGTCCTCGCGCCACAGCAGCGTGGCGTTGGTGATCACGGCGATGGGAATGCCCAACCCGCGCAGCGCCGCGATGCTTTCCCCCAGCCGCGCATCCAGCGTCGGCTCGCCGTCGGGGACGAAAGTCAGGTAGTCGACCTGCTGGCTGCCGCTCTGGACCTTGTGGAGGTGGGCAGCGACGCGCTCGTGAATTTCCTCCGGGGCGAAGAAGCGCCTGGGTTCGATGCGCGGGTCCGTGGTCGGACCCACCTGGCAGTAGAGACAGGCATAGCTGCACGTCTTGGCCGGGATGTTGTTGACGCCCAGACTCCACCCCAACCGGCGCGAGGGAACGGGACCAAAGGCGATATGGTGCTCGGCATGATTCATGGTTCAGATTATAGCGGCATGATCAGGTGGCTCGACGCATAGGAGCGCTATAGCCAGTCGGGCGCGACCACCGATGGGCGCAAAAGCCCAAGAAGGGTCAATCGCTGGCGGACGGTATCGCCGTACCAACCAGTTTCCAAACGCTGATCCTGATCCTCGGCTAATCCGAGCGCGTCTCGATAGCACTTTTCCGCCTCGCTCGACGCCGCTGCCGACCGAGCGGAATCCAAAGTGGCGAACGAGGCGCCGGCGACCGGTTCGCCGTAATCGGTGTCGACCGCTGGAAGTCCCAGCGCCGCCCGTGCCCGATCGAGCGCCAGATCGCCCAAACCGAGAATCGCATCGAAATTATTGGAAGGTAGCGGCTCGTGACACAGTACGGCGTCGATCCGGTCCCAGTCGCCAGCCAGCGCCAGCACCCGCAGCGCCTCCAGCCGCGCGCCGAGTTCGCGAGGTGTGCGCGTTTCCGCGACGCCCGTCAGGAACGCTCGCGCCTCCTCGACCGGCACGGAATCGGCGGTGACCTCGGACGCTGCGGCGGCGCGGCGCGCGCGCCAGCCGAGCCACCGCGCCCGCGTGACCAATTGCCGCTCCAGGGTCGAGTTCGGGCACAACTCGCGCAACTGATGGGTGAACCGTTCCAGTTCGGCTGGCTCGCGGCGGCGAAAAGCGGTGCGGCACAACGCCCACAGATGCGTCGCCGGCGTCAGTCGAGGATACGTTTCCCGTCGCTCCGCCCAGGCGCGACCATGCCAATCCCAGGCCGCCGCGAAATCTCCCCGCCGAAAGGCCAGTTCTCCTTCCAGGAAATCCAGCAACGCCGACCACGGCTGGCGCGATTCCATCAGGTCCCGCCGACCCTGCTCCAGGAGCGCCCGACAGAAGCGGGTCGATTTACGCTCCAGGCTCAGGTGGAGAATGGCGATCAGGGCGCTGAACCGATCCGCCGGGTCGGTGGTCGGCGCCGGTTCATTGATGGCTTGCAGCAAGACGGCCAAGGCCAGATCGTCCTCGCCGGCCAGCCGCAGGCTGTAACCTTCCCACAGCAGTGCCCTCGTCCGCTCGCCGGCCAGCCCCAGCGTACCGGCCAGTTCCACCGCCTGGTGTTCCCATTGCGCGGCCCGCGCGTAGTGGCCTGCTTTCCGCGCTTGGGCGGCCTGTTTCCGTAACCGGGCGAGCGTCGGACGATCAAGCATCATGACGGGTCTGCAAATCCAGATGTGCGGCCAACAACGCCTGCAAGTCGGCGTGAAAATGGCGGGCGGCGGCGGGTGTCAGGCGGTGCCGGGCGTTGAGCAGGGCGCCGTAGTACAGCCCGCTCAGCACCGGACGATAACGAGGATGGTCGGGATCGGGCAGCTCGCCCAAGCGTTGCACCAGGGGATGCGCGGCGTTCAGCAGCAAATCCAGCGGCTGGTCGCGCAAACGGTCGCGCACTTCACCGGCCAGTTCCGCCAGCTCGTCGACCAGCCGCGACTTTTCCAGCATCTGTTCCATCTGGTCGAAGGCGGTTAGCCGCTGGCCGGACAGCACCACGGCGCTCAGGCTGGCCGGCTGGAACTGGCGGACCTGGGTGCGCGCCGGCGCTTCGGCGTCGGCCAACGCCCGATCCATCGCCCGCAGCAGGAGGGCATAGCGGACCTGCGTTGCGGCATCGAGCGGCGGATACAACGCGGAATCATCGAGGCGATCCAGCGGCTTGAGGTCCACTTGATCGGGATGCTGGCTGACATAGCGGCGCAACAGGGTTTCATCAAAAGTACCCCCGGCATTGATGCCCAGCACGCCGTGCGCCTGACAGAGCGAATAGAACTGGTTGGCGTCGGCTTCGTGGGTGAAGAAATACAGGGGCCGTTTACCGCTGGGTTCCGGCGACTGGCGCGTCAAATACTCGGGCAGGGTCAATTGCCCCTGGTTGGTGGCAAAAGGCAAGGCGTCCAGCACCGCCGCGCCGAATTCCTGATGTTGCGCGGCCATGCCCTTGAGAGCGTCCTGATGCCAGTCGCACAAGCGCAGAAAACGCGGTCGGTCGCGGGCGGCCAGCTCCAGCAGGGCCGTGACGATGGTTTTTCCCAGGGCTTCGCGCAGCGCGTGATAGACGCTGTCCCGCAGCACGTTGTCGCGGGCGGCGGTCGGCTGTAGTTCGGGGCAGTCCACGATACCGCGCACGAACGGCGCCCATTCCGGCAGCAGTTCATGATCGTGCAGGCGGATGCACATCCGCGCTTGAAACAGATCTACGAGGCCACCGGCCTGGCCGCCCGGCGCATAGCGGGCGGCGACGTACAAGCCGCCCAGGGTCCGGGGGTGCGGCAGGTCCACGGGAATCACCAGCAGGAGCGAGTCGGCGTAACGCTGGCTCAGAAAGGCGGTCAGCAGCCGGTCCCGCTCGACCGGGTCGCGCCAGCCCGGCTCGTGCCAGGGCGCGTTAACGGCGTTGATCGGCCCGAAACCGTCGAGCAGGATCGGAAACGGCAGCAGATCGGCATAGCGCCGCACGGTCTGGCGCAGGCGATGGCCATCGAGAAAGGCGGTCTGGTCCGGCGCCAGCGTGACCACGACTCGCGTACCGGGCGGTTGCACCGCCACGGGCAGAGCGGCCAGGTCATAGTCTTCACCGCCGTGGGTGGTCCAGCGCCAAGTCCGCGCCGCGCCTGGCTTGCGGGTGTAGACGTCGATTCGTTCGGCGACCACGAACGCCGACAGTAATCCAATGCCGAATTGGCCGATGGTGGCGACCGCCACGTCGCGGGCAGCCAGCTCCTGGGCGCGGCTGCCGGTGCCGGTGCTGCCGATGACGCTCAGGAAATCTTCAATATCCCGCTGGTCCATGCCCGTCCCGTTGTCGCTGAAACTCAGCGTGCGGGCGCGTTCGTCCACATCGATGCGAATCTCACCGGCCCGTTCGGCGTGCTCGACCCGGCGCAACTGAATGCTGTCATGGGCGTTTTGCAACAACTCGCGGACGAACACATCCGGTTCCGGGTACAGGCTTTTCGCGAGCACCCGGACTAAACCTTGAAAGCTGGCGCGCATTTTGGGCATGAGGTCTCCTACTCTATCGCGGTATCCTTGTGCCTCTCAAAACTCAATCGTCGGCAGCCCTCTTCTTTTCGCGTTCGCCGCGAGGGTCGCATCCACGGTGGCAAGGTGGGTCGCGCCGACGTCGAGCGCCACCACCAGGTGTAACGAATCTCCCGCCCGCAGGCCACTGGTGGCATCGAGCACCATGAGCGCGGCGTCCGCAAACGCCATTCGGGTCACCGGGATCAAGCGTAACCCAGCGCCGCAGAACATCTCGAATTCCCTCCACGGGAGCCGCGCGTCCTCGGTCGTGATTTCACCGCGCCGCACCTTGAGCGACAGGGCGCTGGCGAACTCCGGGACGATCCAGTCCGCGGCAACGATGGGATCGGCGCAGGCGGCGAACCAGGTTGCGACGCGCTCGCTCGCCGGTTCCGGGACAAACAGCGGCACCGCCGCGCTGGTGTCGAGATAAACCATCAGTACCGGTCGCCCCGCCGCATTTCCTCGACGGTCGATGCGGTCATCGGCAAGCCTGCCCGCAACTGCCCCACGCGCTCCAGAAAGGCCGCCTTGTCAAAGCGTTGCGTCGGCGTGAGTCGGATCTCGCCGATGGACGTCACCTCTGCTTCCACCTCGTCACCCTCCTTGAGTCCCGCCGCGCGTAAATATTCCACCGGCAACCGAACGGCTAGACTGTTGCCCCACTTCGCCACTTGTAAGCGCATGGAAACCTCGCTGGATATACCTGTATCTACAGTTTAGGTGTTGCCCCTCAGGATGCAACCGTCCCGTAAACTTGGGGCATTTCGCGTGATCTTTCGTGTTGACGGCAAGGTTCTCCTCGCCGATATTGAGGTGAATAATAATGTGCTTGGTTTTGTTCGCCAAACCGCCCAGTTTCACAACCCTCTCCAACCCCATGATCGTAAGGAGCGAACCATGAAGTTCTTTTCGCCGCTGTTGCTGGCTTGGCATCGATCGTTGGTGGTGTTGCAACCTCCGCCATCGCGGAAGACAGCGCACTGTTAAAATAAGAGGTGAGCCCCTCATGCCCAAGCCGTTGTCGCCATTGTCCCACTCCGTTCCACCTCCGTTGCTACTGGCGTTCGCGCTCCTGCTCAATACCGGCTGCGCGTCCCTGACCGGCGCTGAATCCGCAGCGGGTTCCGTGGGCGTCCGGGTAAATGGCCTGTTGGTGCTCGGCCAAAAAGATCAGAGCCGAACCGCCGAGGTTCGGACCGGCGAGCGCATCGCGGTGCGCCTGCCAGAAAACCCCACCACCGGCTTCAGTTGGGCTATCGCCGACAGCGACGGTCGCTTGCTGGCGCTGGACAGCACCGACTATACCCCGCCGGAGGAAGCTGGATTCATCGGCGCTCGGGGAGATCGAACCTTCACCTTCACCGCCCGCGAGCCTGGCGAAGTCCCGCTCGCGCTCAAATACTGGCGATTCTGGGAAGGCGATGCCTCGATCACCGAGCGCTACACCGTGACCATCCGCATCGTCCCCTAGAGCGACCAGACGTTCATGTTTGAATCTCTATCTCTTTCTCTCAGAAGGTTACTGCTCCGATTCGAGCGGTCGATCCCGCGGTCCGCCGCGCAAGCGCCGGAAATCCGTGCCGAGGAGCGCGGCGAGCCACTGACACCGACCACCGTCGAGCTGGAACCCGTCGTTGCCCCGGACGAGGCGCGTGGTTTGGCCGCCGAATGCGACTTACCGACATTGCCAAGTCAGACCCCCGATGAAAAGACCATTGCTGCCCCGGAGCCGATCCCCGAACCGGAATCCGCCGTCGCCCCGGAATCCGCGCCCGAACTGACGGTCCGGCTCCATACCCTGGAAACCCTCCTCGACGCCATCCCCGATCTGGTGTATCTCCACGACCGCGACCGGCGTTATCGCTATGCCAACGCTCCCGGCTTGCACGCCCTGGGACTGGCTCGCGAGCGGCTCAACGGTCGCCACTGGCGCGAACTGGATCTGCCTGCCGCGGCACTGGAACCGCTGGATGCGCCGATTCGCGAAGTTTTCGCCAGCGGCGCCGTCGCGATTCACTCAGCCGTTTGGCCGACCGCCGGCGGCGACCGCCATTACGAGTTCGCGGTCGCTCCGGTCCATGATCCAGCCGGCGCCATTCAGGCCGTGGCCGTCAGCGGCCGCGACCTCGGCGAGCGCAAGGCGGCGGAACAACATACGGAAGAACAGCACTGGCGCGACCCGCTGACCGGGCTGCCGAATCGGGTTCTGGCTCGCGACCGCGTCCGGCAGGCCCTGACCCTGGCCGCCCGCGCCAACACCCCGGTCGCGTTGTTGCGGCTCGAACTGGACCGTTTCGATCGCCTTATCCCGCCGCTCGAGTCCGAGCAGAGCGATCGTTTGCTGCAAGCCATCGCCGCGCGGTTGCGGGAGACCCTGCACGACACCGACACCCTCAGCCGTCTGGATCGCGCGGAGTTCCTGATTCTGCCCGCCGGTTTAAGTCATCCCGCGACGGCGGGACGGATCGCCCAGAAACTGTTGGCGGCCCTGGAACGGCCCTTCGTCCTGGAGGGTCGGGAGTTGAGCGTCACCGCCAGCATCGGCATCAGCCTGTTTCCCAGCGACGGCCAGGATTGCCCCGCGCTGTTGCGCACGGCGGGCGCCGCGTTGCGCGACGCCAGGGACAGCGGCCGGAATCTCTACCGCTTCCGCGACGAACGGATGAACGTCGAGGCCCTGGAGCGGTTGTTGCTGGAAAAACGGCTGCGCCGGGCCTTGGACGCGCAAGAACTCGACCTGCACTACCAACCGCTGGTCGAATTGGCCACCGGACGGATCGTCGGCGCGGAGGCGTTGTTGCGCTGGCGGAACGCGGATCTGGGGTCGGTGGCCCCGACGCACTTTATTCCCATCGCCGAACGGAATGGCCTGATCGTGCCGATCGGCGCCTGGGTTCTGGAAGCGGCTTGCCGGCAGGTCCAAGCCTGGCAGGCAGTGGGGTTGCCGGAACTTACCATGACGGTCAACATCTCGGCGGTGCAATTCCAGCGGGCGGATTTCGTGGGCACGGTGGCGCGGGTCCTGCAGGAAAGCGGCCTGGATGCCGGGCGGCTGACCCTGGATTTGACCGAATCCGTGTTGGCTCAAGACCGGGATAACACCTTGCGCACGGTCCAGCGGCTCAAGGCCATGGGCATCCGCCTGGCGGTCGACGATTTCGGCGCCGGCTATTCCAGCATCAGCGACCTCCGGCAACTGGCCCTGGACGAACTCAAGCTGGCCCCGCGCTTCATCCGCGATCTCGGCGTCAGTCCCGACGAGGAGGCCCTCGCCCGGGCCATCGGCCAACTGGGCCGCAGCCTGCGGCTGACCCTGCTGGTGGAGGGCGTGGAAACCGCCGAGCAGGCGGCGCTGCTGGGGCGGGGAGACTACGATCTCGTCCAGGGGTATCATTTCGGTAAACCGGTAGCGGGCGAAGACTTCACGCGCTTTTTTGGTCTGAACGGTACCCCGGCGCGCGCCGCCGAGCCGACGCGGCCCGGCCCGGCTTCCTAATCGCCACACCCACCCTTCATCAGGCTTCTCATGGACAAGACTTACGAACCGCAGGCCATCGAACCCCGCTGGTACGCCTTCTGGGAGGAACAGGGCTGTTTCGCCCCCAGCGGCCGGGGCGCGCCCTACTGCATCATGATCCCGCCGCCGAACGTTACCGGCACCCTGCACATGGGTCACGCCTTCCAGGACACCATCATGGACGCGCTGACCCGCTACTACCGGATGAAGGGCCATAACACCCTGTGGCAACCGGGCACCGACCACGCGGGGATCGCCACGCAGATGGTGGTGGAACGGCAACTGCTCGCCGAGGGCCAGACCCGGCACGATCTGGGCCGCGAGGCATTCATCGACCGGGTGTGGACCTGGAAAGCCGAATCCGGCGGGACGATTACCCGGCAGTTGCGGCGGATGGGCTCATCGGTGGACTGGGCGCGCGAGCGGTTCACCATGGACGACGGGCTGTCGGCGGCGGTGCGGGACGTGTTCGTGCGCCTGTACGAGGAAGGGCTGATCTATCGCGGCCAGCGGTTGGTCAACTGGGACCCGGTGCTGCATACTGCCGTGTCGGACCTGGAAGTCGCCAGCGTCGAGGAAAACGGGTTCATGTGGCATATCCGTTATCGGCTGGCCGAGGGCGGTGGGGATCTCATCGTCGCCACCACCCGACCGGAGACTATGCTGGGCGATACCGCTGTGGCGGTCCATCCCGACGACGAGCGCTACCAGCGCCTGATCGGTTT
>JAWOHQ010000027.1:0-3296 GCA_046485105.1 Candidatus Competibacteraceae bacterium
CTCGTCGTGATCCTCACCCCCGCCGGGACCATTCCGGACATCCTGGAGCAGTGCGGCCGAAAGGGTGTCAGGCACGTGGTCACCGATGTCGTAGGTCTGCCAAGCCAACGGCGGGAAGCAGGCATTGACCAGGCAGTCTTGTTGCGAGTAGACCCCGCCGCACTCGTTGTGCAGCCCTTCGAGTCCGAACGAATCGAGGATCTGCACCTCGTAGTGATCGACTTGGTAGAACCCGCTGTTGCCTCGTCCCTGACCGCGTGCGTTCGGACGGTACGGCAGCATGAACTCCATGTGAATGCTGTAGTTGTGGAACTTCTCTTGGCTCAGGATGTCCTGGCCGTCGGTATTCAACAGCCCGGTCGTCTCGTCCAGGCGTCCGCCTCGCCAAGCGTCCTTGTTCGAGCCGTCGAACAGCACTGTCGCCGATTCGGGCGGCTGCTTGCCCAGGGTCGGGCTCTGGCGCAGGACTTTCTTCAGTTCGAACGTTTTGCCCACGTCGGTTTTCCCCGCCAACTTGCCGTCTGCGATGGTCGCCGAGTACGCCTTTTGCCCGGCGGGAGGGAAACGGCGAGTTGCCGAGAACTCCGCGGCCGGTCCCGCCAAATACTGCCTGCGGCCCTCGGCCGGCACAAAGATCGCCGATTCACCGTCCAGGCGGCCATCCATCAGAATCTTGTTCTCGCCGTCCCAGCCATCGCCGGGCAGTCCGCCGGGGTAGACCACGGCCTGGAACGCTCCGTTGCCCAACGCAATGACCTGGCAGCCCAGGCGGCCCGCATCCGGGCACTCGCCCGCGTATTCGCCTTGGATGCGGAAGTCGACCGGAAGCGTTGCATCCTCCCTCAAGATAACGAGCACGCACTTGGGATCAAGCCGGTAGATGGAGTTCTTCGCGCAACACCCGGCGTAACACGTCTTCCGTCAACGGGATCGTTTCCTGCTTCAGATAACTATTGAGCGCCTCGTTGATGAGGGTTTGATAGCCCTTGCCCCGATGTTCGGCGCGATGGCGAAAGGCCGCCACGATGTCGCGATCCAGGTATAAAGTGACGCGCTGCTTTTTGGCGCGGTCGATCGTTTCCCCTTGGTAGCGCAGGGTGGCGCGCGCCAGCCGCTCGGCGGTCAGCGGTGGCGCTTCGTCAGGATCATCTTGATGGGCGTCTACCCAACGAGCGTATTCCTGTTCCAGTTGTTCGATTTCAGCGTGAATTTCCGCGGGTGTTCTCGGTATAGATGCGACGTTCATGAGGGGTAGCCCTGCGCATGGAGATGATGCGAATCATGCCAAGTGAAGTTCATCGCTCGAACATACGCACATTATGCGGATATTACAACGTTTATCTCTTCCCTGAAGCCACGACGGCTCCGCGATGGCTATATTTTCAGGAACCTGGCCGGCCACGCTTCCAAAGTGGCCTTCCGCTCACCTCACCAAAACCGCCGCCCATGCCCTCCGACGACCTCCCTGACCCCGCCGCCGAACGGCTTGAAGCCTTCATCGCCCGTTGGAGCGGTGATCTCGGCGGCGAGCGGCCCAACGGGCAAATCTTCCTGGCCGAATTGTGCGCCGCGCTGGACTTGCCGCAACCGGAGCCAGCCAGCGACGATCCCCGGCGCAACGCCTACGTGTTCGAGCGCCGGGTCGAGATCCGCCATCCCGACGGCAGCGTGACCCGCGGCTATATCGATCTGTATTACCGCCAGCGCTTCGTCCTCGAAGCCAAGCAGACCGGCCAGGCCCCGGCGACGCACGGTTGGGATCAGGCGATGCTGGCCGCGCATTATCAGGCCGATAAATACGTGCGCAACCTGCCGCCGGAGGAGGGTCGGCCGCCGTTTATCGTGCTGGTTGATATCGGGCGGGCGTTGGAGTTGTACGCGGAGTTCACCTGCTCCGGGGGCATTTACGCGCCCTTTCCCGATCCCAGCCATCATCGCCTTCGCCTGGACGAGCTGCGCGATCCGGCCCTCCGCCAGCGCGTGCGCCAGGTCTGGTTGGACCCGCTCGGTCTCGATCCCAGCCAGCACGCCGCGCGGGTGACGCGGGCGATCAGCAATACCCTGGCGACGTTGGCCCGGTCCCTGGAAGCGCAAGGTTACGCGGTGCCGCGGGTGGCCGGGTTTCTCATGCGGTGCCTGTTCACGATGTTCGCCGAGGATGTGGAGCTGTTGCCCAAGCAGGGTTTCACCCGCTTGCTGGAGCGGTTGCGGGACCAGCCGGAGCATTTCGTCGCGGCGGTGACGGCGTTGTGGCGGAACATGAACGAGGGCGGCTACGACGCGGGGTTGATGGTGAAACTCAAGCGTTTCAACGGCGGCCTGTTCCATAACATCGATCCGATGCCGCTGACGGCGGCGCAGATTCAGTGGCTGATCGACGCGGCCCATCAGGACTGGCGGTTGGTGGAGCCGGCGATTTTCGGCACCTTGCTGGAACGCGCCCTCGATCCGCGCGAGCGCCGCCAGCTCGGCGCGCATTACACGCCCCGCGCTTATGTGGAGCGGCTGGTCATGCCGACGGTCATCGAGCCGTTGCGCCGGGACTGGAGTTCGGTGCAGGTCGCCGCCGCCGCCTGGGTGCGGCAGAACCAGCCCGAGCGGGCGGTGCGCGAGTTGCGCGAGTTCCATCATCGCCTGTGCGGGCTGCGGATTCTCGATCCGGCCTGCGGCAGCGCCAATTTTCTCTACGTCACGCTGGAGCATCTGAAGCGGCTGGAAGGCGAGGTGCTGAATCTGATCCGCGATCTCAGCGGCGGGCAGGGCGCGCTGGAGGCCGGCGGGCTGACCGTGGACCCGCATCAGTTTCTCGGTCTGGAACTCAATCCCCGCGCCGCCGCGATCGCCGAGATGGTGTTGTGGATTGGGTATCTGCAATGGCATTACCGGATTCACCGGCGGCTCGATCTGCCCGAACCGATCCTGCGCGATTTCCGCAATATCGAATGCCGGGATGCGTTGATCGCCTACGACCGTTGCGAGCCGGAACTGGACGCGCACGGCCAACCCGTAACGCGCTGGGACGGGACGAGCTTCAAGCCCAGCCCGGTCACCGGCGACCCCGTGCCCGATGAGAGCCAGCGCCTCCCGCACTATCGTTATGTCCATCCCCGCCCGGCGCCGTGGCCGGACGCGGATTATGTGGTGGGGAATCCGCCGTTCATCGGGGCCGCGCACCTGCGCCGCGCCTTGGGCGACGGGTATGTGGACGCCGTGCGCGCGACCTGGAAAGCCGTCCCGGAATCGGCGGATTTCGTGATGTACTGGTGGCATCGCGCGGCGGAAGCCCTGCGCGCCGG
>JAWOHQ010000054.1:0-2748 GCA_046485105.1 Candidatus Competibacteraceae bacterium
GGTTGCACGACCAGGGCCTGCAAGCCTTCGGTGGTGGTGGGATAGCGTCCCACGTCCAGCCGAAAGACATCCAGCGCGGTGCTGAAATCCTCGATTTGCAGTTTGGCGGTTTTGGTGTTGGCGCCGCCCAGATAGTTGATGACTTGCGGCCCGACCAGTCCGGCCAGCAGGCCAAGAATGACCAGCACCACCAACAGTTCGATCAGGGTGAAACCGCGCGCGCGGCGGTACGAGTTTGGAAAATTCATAACTGACACACTCAAGAAACGTGAAACCATGGAGAAAAGACCGGCGAAAAACCGCCGGCTTCAGAAAGGGCGTCGCTCATCGTTCCGGTCTTAGGTCACGGAACCACACGGGAATAACATGGAAGATTCTTTGTTTCTTCAGTGTATTCCGTGTCCTTCCGTGGCTAAAATCCCAAGCGTGGCCAGAACGATGATCAAGGCCTCAGAAAGCCAGTTCGTTCAAGCTGAGGATCGCCACCAGGATCGACATGATGATGCCCGCGATCACGACGCCCAGCCCCAGGATCAGGGCCGGTTCCAGCAGGGTCAACAAGCGCTTGACCGCGGTTTGCACTTCCTCATCGTAAGTGTCGGCCACTTGCAGCAACATCTCCTGCAACTGGCCCGTTTCCTCGCCGACCCGGATCATCTGCACCGCCAGCTTGGGAAAATCACCGGCTTCCACCAGCGGATCGGCCAGTCCCCGGCCGGTCTTGACATGTTCGGCCACCTCGCCCAGCGCCGTCGCCAGCACCCGGTTGCTCAAAGTCTCCCGGACGATGGTCAGCGCGTTCAACAGCGACACTCCATTGCCGAGCAGGGTTCCCAGCGTACGCGACAGGCGGGCGGTTTCCACCTTGGCGATCAGGTCGCCAAAGAGCGGTAGATGCAGAAACCAGCGATCCCAGCGGACGCGGCTTTCTGGCCGGCTCATCTGCTGGCGCAGCGCCGCCACGATCAGAAAAATCGCCAGCAACCCCACCCACCAGTAGTGCCGGAACCCATTGCCGGTGGCGATAACGATCTGCGTCGCCAGTGGCAGCGCCTTGCCGGCGTCGGCGAACAACTGCTGGAACTGCGGCACCACGAACGTCAGTAGAATAATCACCGACAGCGCCGCCACCGACAGCAGGATCAGCGGATAAATCAAGGCCGAACTCACCGATTCCCGTAAGGCCCGCGAGCGTTCCAGAAATTCGGTCAGCCGCTTGAGCACTGCTTCCAGCGCCCCACCCGCCTCGCCAGCGCGGACCATATTCAGATAGAAGCGCGAGAATACGCCTTGGGCTTCCAGGGCGTCAGCCAGCGTCGAACCTCCTCGGACCTTGTCCTGCACCCGCTCCAGCAAGGCCTTGCTCTGCGCGTCGTCGGTCACGCTGATCGATACGGTCAACGCCCGGTCCAGCGGCAATCCCGCGTTGAGCAGGTTGGACAACTGCTGGGTCAAAATCATGACAGCCTTGGCCGATAATGCCCGGCGTTTGCTGAACAGAGCCTGACCGAGGCCGCCACGCCACCAGCCGCCCTTGGCTTCGGCGACCGCCAGGGGCACCAGGCCCTGATCGCGCAGGCGTTCGATGGCGGCTTCCGGCGATGCGGCATCCAGTTCGTCGCGCAACACCTCGCCGGCGGCATCCACGGCTTCGTAGCGATAGCGCGGCACCCTACCCCTCCTGCTCCTGCTGAGTCGTGACCCGCAGCACTTCCTCAATGGTGGTCAAACCGGCGACCGCCTTGCGCAGCCCGTCCTCGTACATGGTATCCATGCCTTCGCGCTGGGCGACGGTTTGCAACTCCCCGGCGTCGGCGTGCTTGAGCACCAGGCGGCGCAAGGGATCGCTCATCACCAGAAATTCCATGATCGCCGCCCGGCCCCGGTAGCCGGTCCCAGAACACTGTTCGCAGCCGACCGCCTTGTACAACACGAGATCGCGACTCTCGCTGAAGCGCTGCAGCCGCAGTTCCTCGACCAACTCCGGCAAGGCCGGGTACGGCTGGCGACAGTGCGTGCAGAGCAGGCGCACCAGGCGCTGCGCCAGGATGCCGTTGATCGTCGAGGTGAGCAGATAATCCTCCACCCCCATGTCGAGCAATCGGGTGATGCTGCCGGCCGCGTCATTAGTATGCAGCGTGGATAGCACCAGGTGCCCGGTCAGAGCCGACTGCACGGCGATGCCGGCGGTTTCCAGATCGCGCATTTCACCGATCATGATCACGTCCGGGTCCTGACGGACGATAGCGCGCAAGGCGTTGGCGAAGGTCAGATTGATCTGCTGTTTGACCTGAATCTGGTTGACTCCTTCCAACTGGTATTCCACCGGGTCCTCGACGGTGAGAATCTTCCGTTCCGGGGTGTTAATGGTTTGCAGCGCGGTGTACAGGGTGGTGGTTTTGCCGCTTCCGGTCGGACCGGTGACCAGGATAATGCCGTGCGGCATCCGCAGCACCTCCAGGAAACGCTCGAGCGTCCGCGGGCTGAAGCCCAACCCCGGGAAATCCAGCACCACGCTGGCCTTGTCGAGAATCCGCATCACCACGCTCTCGCCCTACAGGGTCGGCACGGTGGACACCCGCAGGCCGATTTCCTTGCCCTGCGCCCGCAACTGAATGCGCCCGTCCTGCGGCAGGCGTCGCTCGGCGATGTTCAGTTTGGCCATGATCTTGATCCGGGAGATCACCGCCGCCGACAGCCGTGAGGGCGGGGATTCCACCTCGTGCAGCACGCCATCCACCCGGTAGC
>JAWOHQ010000217.1:0-2723 GCA_046485105.1 Candidatus Competibacteraceae bacterium
CGCCGCCAGCATGACCCCGAGCTGCGAACCCATGCCGCCCAGCACCACGATGGCCAGCACCAGCGCCGATTCGATGAAGGTGAACGACTCCGGGTTGATGTAGCCCTGGCGGGCGGCGAAGAAGGCCCCGGCGAACCCGGCGAACCCGGCGCTGAGCGTCAGCGCCGACAGCTTGATCAGGGTCGGGTTGAGCCCCAGCGAACGGCAGGCGATTTCATCCTCGCGCAGCGCCTCCCAGGCTCGCCCCAGCGGCATGCGCAACAGGCGGTTGATGACGAACAGGGTCAGCAGCACCAGCGCCAGGCCGAGCAAGTACAGGAAGATCACCGCGTAATCCCCGCTGTAGTCGATACCGAAAAACTCGTGGAAGGTCGTGCCGCCCTCGCTGGGCCGGCGTCCGAATTCCAGGCCGAACAGGGTGGGACGAGGAATATTGCCGATCCCGTCCGGACCGCCGGTCAACACGTTCAGGTTATTGAGCAGCAACCGGGTGATTTCGCCGAACCCCAGGGTGACGATGGCTAGATAATCCCCACGCAAACGCAACACCGGCAATCCGAGCAGGAAGCCGACCAGCGCCGCCAGGGCGCCGGCGATCGGCAGGCACAGCCAGAACGACAGGTCGTAGTGCAAGGCCAGCAGGGCATAGGAGTAGGCGCCGACCGCGTAGAACGCCGCGTAGCCGAGCACCAGCAGGCCGACGAAACCGACCACGATATTCAGTCCCAAGCCCAGCATGATGTAGATCAGCGCCAGCGTGGCGATGTCGACCGCGCCGCGCGAGGCGGTGAACGGCCAGAGCACCGCCGCGACCACCAACACCACCCAAAACAGCGTTTGCACGTGCTGTTGCCGTTCCGGGCGCCACAGGGCGGCGGTAACGGAGTTCTCCCGCCAGGACTCCGGAACGCGCAGCCGCGCCCAGACCTTGCCCAGCGGTTCGCGAAACAGGCGCAGCAGAAACACGATCGCGACAGCCACGATGACCGGGGTGGGGTTTTGATTCAGGCTGACGTTGATCCCATCCACCTGGATGCGCAGGCCGAAGATCGGAGTCAGCAGCACGGCGGTCAATATCGCCGCCAGCAGGGCGTCGGGCAGAACGCGGCGCATCTACACCTTCTCCACGTCGGGACGGCCCAACAAGCCGGTGGGTCGCACCAGCAAGACTCCGATCAACAGGGCGAAAGCCACCACATCCTTGTATTCGGTTTTCAGGTACGCCGAGGCGAAGCTTTCCGCCAGCCCGAGCAAGATGCCCCCCAGCATCGCGCCGGGGATGCTGCCGATCCCGCCCAGCACCGCCGCCGTGAACGCCTTCAATCCGACCAGGAAGCCGATGAACGGATTGACCAGCCCGTAATACATGCTGACCAGCACCCCCGCGACCGCCGCCAGGGCCGCGCCCAGCACGAAGGTCAGGGCGATCACCCGGTCGGTATCGATGCCCAATAGATTGGCCATGGCCCGGTCCTGGGAGCAGGCCCGGCAGGCTCGGCCCATCCGCGACCGGGCGATAAACAGGCTCAGGGCGGTCATGGCCACCACCGTCACCACCGCGATCAACACCTGCATGGTCGACAGGTAAACCTGGAAGCCATCCTCCGGCCCGAAGCGCCAGCCGCCGGCGATCACCGGCTGCATCGACACGTCGCGGGCGCCCTGCCCCAGTTGGACGTAGTTCTGCAGGAAGATCGACACGCCGATGGCGGAAATCAGCGGCACCAACCGCGGCGTGCCGCGCAACGGGCGGTAGGCCAGCCGCTCCACGGTCCAGCCGTAGGAGCCGGTCACCAGAATGCTGATGGCCAACGTGATCAGCAGGGTCGCCGCGATGCTGTCCATGCCAAACAGCCCCAGCGCGGTGATGACCAGCAACCCGACGTAAGCGCCGATCATGTAGATTTCGCCGTGGGCGAAATTGATCATGCCGATGATGCCATACACCATGGTGTAGCCGATGGCGATCAGGGCGTAGATGCTGCCCAGGGTCAGGCCGTTGATGACCTGCTGGGTGAATTCGAGGAGGGAGAAACTGGACATGGACGCGGCGTCTGAGGAGAGAGTAGGAAGTAGGAGGTGAGAAATTAGGAGATAGCAAGAGTCCGCTATCTCCTATTCGCTACTGGCTATTTCCTAATTCGCTACTCGACCGGCGTCTTGGTGGCGTCGGCATGCCAGGTGAAGATGACGAACTCAAATTCTTTCAAGTCGCCACTGTCCTGAAAGGCCACCGTGCCGATGGGGGTCTCGAAGCGGTTGGCGCGAATGTAGTCGGCCAGTTTGACCGGGTCGTCGGTCTCGGCGCCCTTCATCGCCTCGACGATGATCTGCACCGCCGCGTAGGACGGCATCACGAACGGACCGCTGGGGTCCTGGTTCTTGTCCTGGAAGGCCTTGACTAGGTCGGCGTTATCGGGGTCGGCGCTGAAATCGGCGGGCAGGGTCACCAGCAACCCTTCCGAGGCTGGACCGGCGATGGCGCTGATGTCCTTGTTGCCCACGCCTTCGGGACCCATGTAACCGGCATCAAAACCCTGCTCGCGCGATTGCCGCAACAGCAGGCCCAGTTCCGGGTGATAGCCGCCGTAGTAGACGAAATCGACGTTGTCCCTCTTCATCTTGGTGATGAGGGCGGAGAAGTCGGTCTGACCCTTGTTGATGCCTTCGAACAGCACCGGCTTTATCCCAGCGGCCTCGACGGTCTTGCGGACCTCCTTGGC
>JAWOHQ010000095.1:0-3621 GCA_046485105.1 Candidatus Competibacteraceae bacterium
CGTTACCAGGATCTGCTGGCGAAGCGCTACGCGTCGCTGGAGTCGGGGCCGCTCGGGGATCGGGGACCGGTTCCCCAGCACCCGAACGCCCAAATGCTGATGACCTAAGTCGCCCGGGGCTCGTTCGGGTTCGTGCTGGAAGAAGCGACGGAAACCACCTCGCGGGTGGAGACGCCGCTCAAGCAGGTGGTGGATGAGATTTTGGACCTGATTTACCGGCTGTCCGCCATGGACGAAACCGGCTTCGAAGCGGTGGCGGAAACGCTGGACGACCGGTTGCTGGCCTCGCTCAAGGAATTCTTCAAGCTGCTGGACGACGGGGGCGCGACGCTCAAGCTGGTGGAGGGCCAGAAGGAGTACGTGCTGCAACGGGAGGACGTGGAGCGGGCGCGGACGCAGGCGGATTCAATGGAGATCGGCGAGCGGGAACAGGAGGAAACCGGCGTGGTTTACCTGCTCGACAGCCAGCGGTTCGAGCTGCACCCGACCGACGCCGGCCTCGTGCGCCGGGGCACGATCACGGCGGACTGCCTCAAGGAACTGCGGGGCGAAGCGGCGGCGATTCCCGCCGAGGTGATCGGCCGGCCCTGGCGGGTGCGCTTGAAGGTGCGCGAGGTCCGCCAGCGCAGCGGCGCGGCGAAGGTCAGCCATACGCTCACCCAGCTGATCGAACGCGTCTGACCCCACCCATGTCAACTGGCGCAGGTACGCCTGACGGCGACGCGCGAGCAGGATTGAGGGATACTCCTCCGGCGAGCCAAGTTGGCAGGGTAGCCGGTGGGCTGTGAGCATCAGCGGGCGTGACCGGATCGTGACGCAACCCAGTCACGTTGAGAAACTTCCTGTCCATCCAGGACCAATCGGCGTGGGGCGGATGGCGCTAAGTGATTGTTGAATCGATACTAATCGGCTAAACCCTGAATTCACACGGCAGGGGTCGCTGGTTCGAGCCCAGCATCGCCCACCAAATACCGCACTTGCAAAAAAGTCAAAAAAAGCCGTTCGGGGCGAACGGCTTTTTTTGTGGCTGGTGGCCCGCCCTCAATCCCGGGTTTCGACAGCCGCTTCCTTATCGTGCTCGATCATGGCGTAGGCCGAGTGGTTGTGGATGGATTCAAAATTCTCCGATTCCACCGCATAAGCCGCCACCCGATCATCCCGATTCAATATGGCGGCGATGTCGCGCACCATGTCCTCGACAAACTTGGGATTCTCATACGCCCGTTCGGTCACGTACTTCTCATCCGGCCGCTTGAGCAATCCGTACAGCTCGCAGGAAGCCTCCTTCTCCACCAGATCGATTAGATCCTCGATCCAGATAAAGCCCCGCGTGCGCACGTTGATCGTGACGTGCGAACGTTGATTGTGCGCGCCGTACCGGGAAATTTTCTTCGAGCAGGGACAAAGGCTGGTCACCGGCACCACGACCTTGAGATTCATGCTCGGCCGACCGTCGCGGATTTCGCCGATGAACGTCACCTCGTAATCCATCAGGCTCCGTACCCCGGAGATCGGCGCCGCCTTGTCCACGAAATAGGTGAAGGTCATTTCGATATGCCCGGCTTCCGCTTCCAGCCGACCGGTCATCTCCGCCAGCATGTCCTTGAAGGACTCCACCGAGATTTCCCGCCCCGGGATGTTCAGGATCTCGACGAAGCGGGACATGTGCGTGCCTTTGAAGTTGTGGGGCAAATTCACGTACATGTTGAACAAGGCGATCGTGTGTTGTTCGCCGCCGCTGCGATCCCGCACCTTGACCGGATGGCGGATCTCCTTGATGCCGACCTTGTTGATCGCCAACTGTCGGGTGTCAACGCTGTTCTGCACGTCGGGAATATGAACGACCGCGGACAGCGCCGCGGAATTGATCTTCAATGGCTTCATGCAATCCTCTCAGCGGCGCGCAGGCGCGCCCTCGTCGACCAACACTGGATCCCTCGCACCGCTCCTGCCGGTCGTGGGGTTTTAATTTCCAACGGTTGGATAGTCAATCGGTCCGTTAATTCCCGAGTATTTTACTCAGGCATTAACCGGAACGGGCGAGGGAACCACGCTCCACCTCGCCAGTTGCTGGAATACACTCTCCTCATCCAGCCCGCATTCCGCCAACAACTCCCCACGCTCGCCCTGCTCCACGAACCGGTCTGGCAACCCAATGTGGTGAATCGGAATCTGAATGCCCCGCGCCGCCAAACACTCGTTGACCGCGCTGCCCGCGCCACCGGCGACCACATTTTCCTCCAGCGTCACCAGCGCCGGGTGGTCGGCGGCCATCCGCGCCACCAGAGCTTCGTCCAGCGGTTTGACGAAGCGCATGTTCACCACGGTGGCGTCCAGGCGCTCCGCCACCGCCTCGGCCACCGCGACCATCCCACCGAAGGCCAGCAACGCCAATCCTCGACCGCGACGGCGAATTTCCGCCTGGCCCACCGGCAGGGCGCGCATCTCCCGCGCCACGGACGCGCCGGGTCCCTTGCCCCGTGGATAACGCACCGCCGCCGGCCGGTCGAGCTGGAACCCGGTATAGATCATTTGCCGGCATTCGTTCTCGTCGGCGGGCGTCATCACCACCAGGTTGGGAATGCAACGGAGATAACTCAAATCAAAACTGCCGGCATGAGTCGGTCCGTCGGGTCCCACCAACCCGGCCCGGTCGATGGCGAACAGCACCGGCAGGTTCTGCAAGGCGACATCGTGAATCAGTTGGTCGTAGGCCCGTTGCAGGAAGGTGGAATAGATCGCCACCACCGGCTTGAGCCCGTCGCAGGCCATGCCGGCGGCGAGCGTGACCGCATGTTGTTCGGCGATGGCCACGTCGAAGTAACGATCCGGAAACCGTTCGGAAAACTCCACCAGCCCCGAGCCCTCGCGCATCGCCGGGGTGATCCCAATCAACCGCGCGTCGCGTTCGGCCATGTCGCACAACCACTCGCCGAACACTTGGGTGTAGGTCGGTCCCCCGTCCGCCGCGGTCGGCTTTAGTCCCTGCGCCGGGTCGAAGCTCCCCACGCCGTGATAGCCGACCGGTTCGTCCTCGGCCAACGGGTAGCCCTTGCCCTTGCGGGTGACCACGTGCAGGAGGCGCGGCCCTTCGATCGCCCGCAAATTGCGCAGGGTCTGCACCAGGGTCGGCAGATCATGGCCATCCACGGGACCAAAATAGTTGAAGCCCAGTTCCTCGAATAGCGTGCCGGCCGGAGCGATCAGCCCCTTAACGTGCTCCTCGGCGCGGCGGGCCACCTCCAGCATCGGCGGCACGTGACTGAGCACTTTCTTCCCACTCTCCCGAACGCTGGAGAAAAAGTGGCTCGACAGCAGCCGGGTTAGATAGGTCGATAGCGCGCCGACGTTGGGCGAGATGGACATCTCGTTGTCGTTGAGCACCACCAGCAGGTTGCTCTTCAGGGAACCGGCGTGATTGAGGGCCTCGAAGGCCATGCCGGCGGTCATCGCGCCATCGCCGATCACCGCGACGGTCTTCCGGTCGCTGCCGGCCCGCTCGGCGGCGATGGCCATGCCCAGCGCGGCGCTCAGCGAGGTGCTGGAATGACCGACCCCGAAGGTATCGTAGGGACTCTCGGCGCGCTTGGGAAAGCCGGCGATGCCGTCCTTGCGGCGCAG
>JAWOHQ010000136.1:0-3749 GCA_046485105.1 Candidatus Competibacteraceae bacterium
AAATCAGGATGCCCCCCAACCAGAGGAAAAGCAGCAGCAGGACTCCAAATTGGAAATATTTCTTCACGGGCGGGACGGTAAGGGCGGCCCCACCGGACGGTCAATCCCAAAATGGAAATCCGGTCCCGGCCACACGGCGGATTTTTGCACGGAGCGGAGCGCCGACATTTTGTCGGCTGTCGGCTTGGGGACATTCTGTCCCCCGCCAGTGTTGAGAGGGACGGTACCACTCACACCGGCACCGTCAGGCCTTCGGCCTCAGCCAGGCGTTTCTGGTTGGAATCGAAGGTCAAAAATGTCTCCGCGCCGAGGTGGAGGGCTGTGGCGACATGCAGAATATCAACCAAACGGTGGCCGCCGGATTCGGTGTGCTTCGAGCTGATTTCCTCCGCGATCCGGTGGACGTCCGCCCAGTCGGAGGCGGCGATTTCCAGAACCCCGGCGGTGCCGGCACATTGCCCAAACTTGTGGCGCCTGGGTCGTGAATTTGTGTGGACAAACCGCCATTCTCGACATTCCGCCGCTTTGCGCGGCGGCTCGATTTATCGTCGCCAATGACACCGGAACCGCGCATCTAGCCGCCGCGACGCCCACGCCGATGCTGGTGTTATGCGGCCCCACCGACCCGCGACGCGTCAAGCCGCTGGGCGACAATGTCATCGCCTTGCAGGCCCATCTCCCCTGCATCAACTGCTACCGCAAAACCTGCTCGCACCAGAGTTGCATGGCCATGCTGACTCCCGCATGGGTTTTGCGGCGCCTGCGGGAATTCCTCGGCTGATGCGGGATCACGGCGCATCATCGCCCGGAGGCTGGCGCTCGCCCGGCAACGGCGGCGCATCATCCGGCAGCAGACGGGTTCCATGCTTGGCGAACTGCCGATGTTCGTACAGCTTGGCGTACTTGAGAAAGACGTAGAACGCCGCGATCGCCGAGTTGATGAATCCAGCCCAGCCATTTAGAAAATTGCGCTTGAATAGATAGCTGCGAATGAAAAACAGCGGCGGGTAGAACACCATGATCAGCGGGATGCCCCAGCGCTTTTTTCTGAGCTTGTCGACCACCAGACCGGTTGAGTAGGCATTGATCTTTTCGACCTTGGTATGGATATCCGTCTCGCCATAGTGATAGAAAGGAGCCTTGAGCCGGGCCACGCGACCCCGCACCTTGGGCGCGGCGTGAATCGGCGCGTCATCGATATCCCCCTTGCGCTTGTCGAACAGACGCAAGTAATGATTCATCCGGGTCGCCGGACTGTACATGCGCCAGAACATCTGTTCCAACCGCGGAATTTCGTAGCCTTCCGCCTCCGGTCCCCGTTGCAGCAATTGGCGGATTTCAACCTGAAGAGCGGGCGACAGGGCCTCATCGGCGTCGAGCAACAAGACCCAGTCATGGCTCGTCATGGCCAGCGCCATGCGTTTTTGCGCACCGTAACCCATGAACTCATGCTGAGCGATCCGCGCGCAGTAGCGCTGCGCGATGGCGAGGGTGTCATCCGTGCTGAAGGAGTCGAGCACGATGATTTCATCCGCCCACTGGATGCTGTCCAGACAGGCCGTCAGGGTCCGGGCATTATTATAGGTGGTAATAAATACCGAAAGCCGGGTTCGGTCAGTCATGGATCGGCCTGTCCTGAACGAAAATTTCATCTATACAGTATGCACTACCTTGTGCGTCAATAGCGCGCTTCCCAATGATGCGCGATGGACTTACCCCGGAAATTCATGATCACCTCAGCCCACATTATCGGCGGACGGTCGCTTGGCGGCGCCGAACTGTTTTATGCGCGCCTGGTCAGCGCGCTACACCGACGCGGCCACGCGACGCTGGCGATCACGGTCCCCAACAGCTTGATCGCGAATGAACTTCCGCCGGATCTTCCCCAACTCCAGATTGCGATGCGTGGCATTTGGGACTGGTGGGCGCGCTGGCAAATTCAAAAAACCCTGCGCCAGCATCGTCCGGACATCGTGCAAACCTATATGGGCCGCGCCACCCGCCTGACCCATTTGCCTGTTGGCCAGCGACCGATCCATATAGCCCGCTTGGGCGGCTACTATGCAATCAGCGGTTATCGCCACGCACACGCCTGGATCGGCAACACCCAGGGCATCTGTCATTACCTGGTTGAAGGCGGCCTGTCGAGCAACCGGGTATTCCACATCAGCAATTTTATTAATGTACCTGAACCCAGTCCGCCGGAACGGCTGGCTCGACAGCGCGGCGAACTGGCGGTTCCCGACGAATCCCTGTTGGTCGTGGCCGTCGGCCGCTTGCACCCGGTCAAAGGTTTTGACGATCTTCTGACCGCTTTCGCGGGTCTGCCCGCCGTTCTGGACGACCGCCCGGTTTATTTGCTGATTGTCGGCGACGGCCCACTCAACCGACGATTGCGTTGCTACGCCGAACAACTTGGCATCGCCCAGCGGGTGCGCTGGACCGGTTGGCAATACGACCCTGGTATTTTTCAGGAACTGGCCGATCTGATCGTTTGTCCCTCCCGGCACGAACCCTTGGGCAACGTGATTCTCGAAGCCTGGGCGCGTCGCCGACCGGTTCTGGCAACCCGCACCCTGGGTCCAGCGGAAATCGCCGCGCATCAGGAAGATGCCTGGCTGACGCCGGTCGGCGATCCCGCCGCGCTGGCAGCCGCCATGGAGCTACTGCTGCGGAATGAAGCGCTGCGCCAGGAACTCGCCGACAACGGCTATCGAACACTGATAGCCCGGCATGGCGAGGAGGATATCGTGCAAGCCTACCTGAATATGTACGAGACCTTGCTGCGGCAAATCTGACCGCCAGTTCTCCCACGCGGCGCTCTACAACACCGATCAACTTTTAGCCTGGGTCGTTATATAGTGCATGACGCCCAAACACAGAAAAAAATAGCAGCTAAAATAACGTGAAGTGTAATTAAAATCTAGCAATGTTCCAGTGAGAATCGCCAGCGCCGCGATCATGAATAACCCCAGCGTTTCGCGTTCCTGAGGATTGAGTGCAAACCAATTTCGAACGGCCCTGACGAGGACATAGCCGATAAAAAAAACCAACAGGCTGACGCCTAATAGACCGGTTTCATACCAGACATCGAGTAACAGATTATGCAAGTGCCGAACTTGATGCTGCTGACCGGCTAATTCGAATGTCAGCACCTCACTAGCGAAAGATCCATGACCCATACCGACACCCAGCCAAGGTTGTTCGGGTGGATTTTTCAGGGCTTGTTCCCAAATAAGGGTGCGTCCGGAACTGATGGCCGCCCAATCCAATAGATCCAAATCACCGAGCGACGCCTTGCGCAAGGGGCCAAGGATCAACGCCGTAGCCAGTACGGCGATCACCAGCAGAAACAGAAGAGTCCGGCGCCACGACCAACGCCAGATCAGGATGCCAAACCCCGTCAAGGCGATAATCGCCGCCACCAGAGAGGTTCGGCCATGGGAAAGCACAATGTAGCTGAAAGCCAAAACCATGATGAACCCGAACGCAGCCCCACGCCACGGTTTGAGCCGGGGTTCCGTGGCGACCCAAGCCAGCATGAAGGGTAACAGGAACGGTAAATTGCCATCGCGAAGTTGCTGGGGTTCGAATGTGCCGCTTTGCCAGTAAGATACCAGGACAACGTATTGCCAAAACAGCATGAAAAATCCACCCAAGCCCAACGCATATCGCAGCCGCCCCAAATTTTCCGGATGTTGGCGCAAGGCCAGCAAGGTTAATATCCCTATTGCGCTTTGTAATACAAA
>JAWOHQ010000196.1:0-3065 GCA_046485105.1 Candidatus Competibacteraceae bacterium
GTGTCGGGTGGAGCGGCGGGAATTGCTGGCCCCGGACGTGATGCGCTTGTATCTCAAGCCGCCGAGCGCCGAACGCTTGCAATTCCTGGCCGGGCAATACGTGGACATCCTGCTGGCCGACGGCCGGCGGCGCGGCTTTTCGCTGGCCAACCCGCCGCACTCCGACGAGGCGCTGGAACTGCACGTGCGCCACGTGCCCGGCGGGTTCTTCACCGATTACGTGTTCCATAAAATGAAGGACAAGGCCCTGTTGCGCTTCCAGGGGCCGCTGGGGACGTTTTTTCTGCGCGAGGAGTCAACGCGCCCGATCATTTTGCTGGGCGGCGGCACCGGATTCGCTCCGTTGAAGGGGATGCTGGAACACGCCTTCCACATCGGGCTGGACCGGTCGCTGCATCTGTACTGGGGGGCGCGGGCCAAGGTGGATCTGTATCTGGACGCGCTACCGCGCCAGTGGGAGAAAGAGCAGCCGAACTTCCGCTATACCCCAGTGCTGTCGGAGCCGCGCCCGGAGGATGACTGGATCGGTCGCACCGGCTGGGTGCATGAGGCGGTCGTCGCCGATTATCCCGATCTCAGCGGCTACGAGGTCTACATGAGCGGTCCGCCGCCGATGATCGACGCGGCGAAACCGGCCTTCGCCGCGCGGGGATTGCCGGAAGATCAGTTGTTCTATGATTCTTTTGAGTTCTCCGCGCGATGAATGGATTGTGCTGATCTTGCAACGAGACGGCGCAATCCGTCGCGCGACTTGCCAAAGCTGGGCGGGCCGTGCCCTAGACATGGACATTAAACTCACTAATTTATATATAATCAATGAGTTGTAAGTCATTATCTCCACGTCGAGAACACGACCCGCCGGATCACCCCCACTCACGACCGAAACAACCGCGAATACTGCGTCTCGTGCAGGGCGCTGGCCAGCGCCAGTCCCGACGCGGCGGCGCCGATCTCTGCATCGGGCCGCGTTAAGCCGTCGGCCACGGCCGCCGCGATCACCGGACCGGCGGCGATCAACAGCCTCTGGCTGGCGGTCTGGCCCAGCGGAAGCAACCGGGTGGCGGCGATCACCTGATTCTCGGTCCAAGCCCAGGCATAGCCGGTGGCGGCTTCCGGCAGCGGAATCGCCCAGCGCGCCGTCGCCAAGCCGAACAGGGTGGCGAAACAGACGTGCGGCGCGTTTCGCCAAGGTTCTGCTTCCTCAAGGCCAAGATCGCTCAGCAACCGGGCCAGCGCCGCGCCGAGTTGCTGGTCCTCCCGCTGCAACTCCGCCGCCTCGCGTGATGCGTACAGCCGCGCGTTCCAGCATTGCACGGCATCCCTATCTCCCGTTTGCCATGCCCCATGCAACCGAACGAACACCGGCAAATCCAGCCGCCGCATGACGTGGTCGAGCAGCCCGAGAATCCACGCGCCGGCGCTGGCCTCGTCCCGCACCCAACCCTGCTCCACCGCGCTTTCCAACCCCTGGGAATAGGCGTAGGCGCCGACCGGCAGGGTGGGACTGCACAATTGCAGCAGACGCGGCAGAGCGGCGGGATGCATGGTTCATTCATTCGTGCGCGTGATGATGACCACCGCTATAAGCTCCGGCCTCCGGTTCGAAGGGCACTTCCTCGCCAGTGACTTCCAGACCCAGATCGCGCACCATGCCATCCAGCACGTGATCGTGAGGGTAACGCAACCAGCCGGGACCCAGTTGCAGGGGGATATGGCGGTTACCGAGATGGTAGGCGGCGCGCGCCAGCGTCAGGGAATCCTCGGTGCGGGCGGTGGACACGGTTTCCAACGCGGCCCGCACTTCGACCACCAGACCGTCGGTGGTGCGCAAGCGGTCGCCGTCGTGCAGCACCGTGCCATGCGGGAGAAAAACTCCCACATCCGCGCCGTTGTCCAGCCGGGTGCGCAACCGGCTTTTGCGGCGCACTTCGAACGACAAGGTGAGGGTCGCTTGGGCTGGGAGGTTTTCGCTCAACCGCTCGACGATTTGCAGTTCGACCGGTTCGGAAGTTTCGGGAGCATCCATCGGCAACCTCGATATGGGCCGTCAAAATAGAAAATAGCGTTGCGCCAGCGGCAGCACCGTAGCCGGTTCGCAGGTGAGGAGTACGCCGTCTGCGCGGACTTCATAGGTTTGCGGGTCCACCTCGATGTGGGGCAAGGCGTCGTTGTGGATCAAGTCTTGTTTGCGGAGGGCGCGGGTGTCGCGCGTCGCCGCCAGCGTCCGTTGCAGGCCCAGGTGATCCAAGGCGCCACCGTCGAGCGCCGCCTTGGACGTGAAGGTCTGACAGGTGGCCGCCAGCGCCCCGCCGAACGCCCCGAACATCGGTCGATAGTGCACCGGCTGGGGCGTGGGAATCGAGGCGTTGGGGTCGCCCATCGGCGCGGCGATAATGAAGCCGCCTTTGATGATCAGGGACGGTTTGACCCCGAAGAACGCCGGCCGCCACAACACGATATCCGCCAGTTTGCCCGCTTCCAGCGAGCCGACCCAGTGACCGATGCCGTGGGTGATGGCGGGGTTGATGGTGTACTTGGCGATATAACGCTTGACCCGGAAGTTGTCGGCTGCCTGACTCCCCTCTCCCTCTGGGAGAGGGGTAGGGGGAGAGGGCGGTGGCAGATAACCCCGCTGCACCTTCATCTTATGCGCGGTCTGCCAGGTGCGGGTGATGACCTCGCCGACCCGGCCCATGGCTTGCGAGTCGGAGGCGATCATCGAGAACGCGCCCAGATCGTGCAGGATGTCCTCGGCGGCGATGGTCTCGCGGCGGATGCGCGAATCGGCGAAGGCCACGTCCTCGGGGATGCCGGGGTCGAGGTGGTGGCAGACCATCAGCATGTCCAGATGCTCGTCCACCGTGTTGACCGTGTAGGGCCGGGTGGGATTGGTGGAGGAGGGCAGCACGTTCGGCGCGCCGCAGGCGCGGATGATGTCGGGAGCATGGCCGCCGCCCGCGCCTTCGGTGTGATAGGTGTGGATCGCCCGGCCCTTGAAAGCCGCCAGGGTGTCCTCGACGAAGCCGGATTCATTGAGCGTGTCGGTATGAATCGCCACCTGCACG
>JAWOHQ010000219.1:0-3533 GCA_046485105.1 Candidatus Competibacteraceae bacterium
AGTGAATCGGCAGTCCCAGCGTCGCCGCCAGTCGATGCAAGCCCGGCTCGTCCTGTTTCAGTTCGATGCTGGCCAGCGCGCATAGCTCGTGGCGTTGCAGGCCGTGGCGGGCGAGGGTCTGGTCGAGCAGTTCCAGCAACGGTTCCAGCGAACAGCCGCGATTGCAGCCGAGACCGGCCACCAGCAGCGGCAGGGTATAGCGCTGTGCGCCGGTGATGACGTGCTGCGCGCCCAGGAATTGGGCGACCTGCCGCGCCCATTCGTTGGCGCCGCCCTCGTGGCCGGACAGGATCGGTACCACGAATCGCCCGTGTTCATCCAGCACCAATACCGCTGGGTCCTGATATTTGTCGCGCAATACCGGCGCCAGAGTTCGCACCGCGATTCCAATCGCGCAGAGCAGGATCAGCCGATGGCCGGCCAGGAAGCGCTCGCGGACCCGATCCTGGAAGGGTTGCGGCCGGTGGAGATGGTCGGCGGCGGGCAGCAAGGCCAGCAACCGTTCGGCCAAGGCTCGGCCGGGCTCGGTCAGGCTGATGAGGGTGATGGGATGGAGTGATGGGTTCGCGGCGGGTTTCATGGATGGCGATGAAGTTTTGGGCGGTAGGAATGGATTGTTCAGATCAGAATCTGCTCCCAGGGAATGTCGTAGGCGCTGCCGCGTCCGCCCTTGCCCGTCGGCGCCAGACAGCCTTTCTCGACCAAGTCGGCCAATTCTCGATAGGCGGTCGCCCGACTGGTTCGAGTCAAGCTCATGTATTTGCGGTTGTTGATCCCGCCCTCGAAGCCTCCAGGTCCCGCGTCGAGCAGGCGGTTGAGCGCCTTGCGTTGCCGTTCGTGCAATGGAACGGCTTGAAAGCGCAGCCAAAAGCGCGCCTTGGCCAGCACGCGGGCGATGAGGGTCTCCGCGCCGCGCGCGGCGGCCTCGACCTGAGTGAGAAACCAGACCAGCCAGTCGGTGATGTCCGGCCCACCGCGTTGCGTTCGTTCCAAAATCCCGTAATAGGTGTCGCGTTCGCGTTGAATCTGGGCGGACAAGCTGAACAGGCGCATGGGTTGGCGTTCGTCCTGGGCGATGGCCAGGTCGGTAATGGCGCGGGCCAAGCGGCCGTTACCATCCTCAAAGGGGTGTAGGGTGATAAACCAGAGGTGCGCGAGTCCAGCGCGCGTCAGCCCATCCATGCTTGCGGACGATTCCGCGAACCAAGCGAGAAAGCGCGCTATTTCCGCCGGAAGTCGTTCCCGTGGCGGCGCCAGAAAATGGACGCGCTCTCGGCCAATGGGTCCGGAGACCACCCTCATCGGTGCATCGCCGCGAAATTGCGCGACCTGGATTGGATTTAACCCGGAGTATCCCGTGGGAAAGAGGGCCGCGTGCCAGCCGAACAACCGTTCCAGCGTGAGTGGTCGGTCGAAGCCGCGCGTGGCATCGAGCAAAATTTCAATGAGTCCGTCGACTGATCGGGAAGATGGTGGCAGACCAGCGGTGGGCAAACCGAGATGGCGAGCCACCGAGGATCGCACCGCGTTCAGGTCGAGGTGCTCTCCTTCAATAGCGCTGGTTTGTACGCCGTCCTCGACCAAAATGCTGGCGGCTGCGTCTAGCGAGAGCGTTGGATCGAGCAGGCTGGCTGCGCCCAGAATGCGGCCTTGGGCAAGACGGGCGCGCGCCAGAACCGGCCCGATCTCCGGTTCGCGCCAGCGGAAGCTGGGCCAGTTGGGGTGTTCCCAGAGCCATTGAGGCATTTTGAGCCCTTAATCGCTTCGCCATCTGAAGCGATTAAGGCTGGAAATCGCTTCAAGACCCAAGGGCGCTTTTCCGCTACGCAGAGGCGCACCACGTCGATCAAGCTAGTGGATTACCGCATAAATTCTGATAGGTCTTGATCGGGTGTAGGGTGGATAAGGCGCTTGCGCCGCATCCACCAGTTGCCTGAGATGGCGGATGCGCTACGCTTATCCGCCCTACGCATCCGAACCTATCAAAACTTCTGCGTCAGCCCACTAGATCTAACATCTGGTTGGCGAAATCCTTACCCGATGTCGCGGGTGGTAGGAGTTTTTTGTCTTGTTTGTATATTTCAACGACTTCTTCGACCAAGTCGCAGAGTTCAGCAAACACTTGTTTTTCTTCATGGCCGTGACAACCTCCATAAAAAAGGTTCGGACAACTTCCCACGAAGCATTGGTCTTCTTCAGACCACTCAACGATCTTGACGTAACGCGCGCTGTCTTTCATTGCTTCGATTCCTCTATGGCTTTTCGCACGGCTCTTTCTTGATAGTGCTGAGCATCAGCCCCAACCTGACCAGAGATAACCATTGGTTTAGCGACCTTGGGATGCGTGAACTTTCTATGACTGCCCTTACCGCCGCGATCCACAAAACCCGCTTGTTGAAGATCGCCAATTAAGTCTCTAATTTTCCTTGGCATTCTTGTTGTTCACTCATTTGTCGATTCTCTGCCCGCACCACCAAAAACAACGCGAAATACGGTCCCGGCGTGGCGGGGATATCCGCAAAGCGTTTGACGATGCGCTCCGCCGGACGGCTGGCCTGTTCGATATAAATCACATCCTCGGCGCGGCCGGTTTCCCGCAACAACTCCAACAGGCGCGGCCGATGGCGGCCCGGCTTGAGAATGGCAACGCTGTCGCTGCCGAGCAACGCCTGCCGCAACGCATCGTCGCCGGCGGTGGCCGGGATGACCGTCAGTCGCTGTTCGCCGGTGATCAGCGGGATCGCGGCGGCGGCGGCGGCGGCGCTGACCGAGTTGATGCCGGGAATCACCACGCAGGGAAAGCGGTCGCCCAGCCGTTGCAGCAGATAACTGAAGCTGCCGTAAAACAGCGGATCGCCCTCGCACAGAATCGCCACGTCCTGCCCGGCGGTCAATACCTCGGCGATGGTTACAGCAGCTTCGTCGTAACCCTGATTCACGGGACCGCGATCCAACATGCAGGGCATGGCAATCGGAATTTCCCGCTTGCCGACCAGCCATTCCGCCGCGATGTCGCGAGCTTGGGCGCTGCCTTGCGGGGTGGCGGGGTAGGCGACGACCGGCACGGTTTGGAGAATCCGCACGGCCTTCAGCGTCAGCAATTTCGGATCGCCGGGACCGACGCCGACGCCGTACAGGGTGCCAGTGGAATTCACGCGGATTTCTCCATTTTCATCAGCAACACCGGCAGATAGGGCCGCATGACCCGCTGGCCGGCCAACGATTCGGCGCGGGCGACGCTCAACTCGGTCCACTCGGCCGGGCGGTCGCCGGCGAATGTATGTAATTCCACCCGACTGTCCTCGGTCACGGCGCTCGCTACCAGCCGCCCGCCGACCGGCAACCGCGCCCAGACCGGGTCCAGAATGTCTCGTAGACTCCCACTACTGCCGCCGATGAACACCGCGTGGGGATCGGGCAGATCCGCCAACGCCTCCGGCGCATGGCCGGCGACGATATGCAGATTGGCGACCACGCCGAAGCGTTCGCGATTGATCCCCAGATGCTCCAGCCGTTCCGGGTGACATTCGACG
>JAWOHQ010000285.1:0-8849 GCA_046485105.1 Candidatus Competibacteraceae bacterium
ATGTCGGGCTCTATTATGCCGACCGAGACTCTGCTGTTCCCAACAACCTTCGCCTGGATTCTGATCGGCGTCTTGATTGCCGGCGTGGCGTTGCTGATCGTGTGTCAACGACGGACGATCACGGCGCTCCGGCACCGCTGTGGCGAGTTAGCGCGGCAACTCCAGGATCGCGCCGCGCAAGCGGAACGAGACGTCGCCGAACGCGCCCAAGCCCTGGAGTCCTTGCGGAAGAGCGAGGAAAAATATCGCACCCTGGCCGATTTCACCTACGACTGGGAGTACTGGATCGATCCAGATGGCCACTATGTTTACGTTTCACCGGCCTGCGAGCGCATTACCGGCTACCGCCCAGATGAGTTTATGGCCAATCCCGGCCTGCTGCTGACCCTGGTTCATCCGGAGGATCGCGACCGGGTTGCGGCTCATCATTTCGGCGACCGCAAGCCGCACGAGATTCTGGATTTTCGGCTGATCGCCCGCAACGGCAAGCAAATCTGGATCGGCCATGTTTGCCAGGTCGTGCATGGGAGCGACGGGCGCTACCTGGGTCAGCGCGGCAGCAACCGCGATATCACGGCCCGCAAACAGGCTGAAGCCGCGCTGCGCATCAGCGAGGAGCGCTATCGCCAGATCGTGGAAACCGCTCATGAGGGGATTTGGGCGGTGGATGAGGAGCAACGGACCACCTTCGTCAACTGGCGGATGATGGATCTGCTCGGCTACGCGCCGGAGGAAATGTTCGGCCAACGGTTCGAGTCCTTCCTGTTCGCCGAAGACCTGGATGCACACCGCGCCCAGCGCGAACGCCGATTTCAAGGTGACAATTCGGTGTACGAGCGGCGGTTTCGCCGCAAGGACGGGCAAATCCTGTGGACGGCGGTCTCGGCGGTCGCTTTGCGGGATGTGGACGGCCAAGTGATTGGTTCCTTTGCCATGCTCGCCGACATCACCGACCGCAAACGGGTCGAGGAGGCGTTGCGGGAGAGCGAAAATCTGCTCAGGGGGGTGTTGAACTCACTCACCGCGCACATCGCCGTACTGGACGCGCAAGGCACGATCATCCTGGTCAACGATGCCTGGCAACGGTTTGCCCAGGAGAACGGCGGCGTGGATCAGCGAGTCGGGGTCGGGGTGAATTACCTGATCACCTGCCAAAACGCCATCGACCGTGATCGCGACGCCTTGGCACAAGCCGCGCTACGCGGGATTCGCGCGGTCCTGGACGGTGAACGGCCGTACTTCGAGCTGGAATACCCCTGTGATTCGCCGACGGAGCCGCGCTGGTTCGCCATGCACGTTCATACCCTGAACGACGACCGCCACGGTGCGGTTGTCGCCCATGAGGGCATCACCGACCGCAAGCGGGTGGAACAGGCGCTAAGGCGGCAAATCGAACTGCAAGAACAACTGGCCAAGATCAATGCCACCGTGCCCGGTGTGATTTGCTCGTTCCGCTTGCGTCCGGACGGTTCCGCCTGTTTTCCCTACGCCAGTCCGGCCATCAAGGATTTTTACGACTGCACCCCGGACGCGGTAGCGACCGATGCGGCCCCCGTCTTCAAGTTGATTCACCCGGATGACCTCCAGCAGGTGAATGCAAGCATCGAGGAATCCGCCCGCACTCTGTCACCTTGGAGAGACGAATTCCGCATTCGACATCCGCGCAAAGGCGAGCGTTGGATCGAAGGCCATTCCATGCCTCAGGTCGAGCCCGATGGTGGCATTTTATGGCATGGTTTCGTCACCGACATCACCGACCGCAAACAGGCGGAACAGACGCTGCACGACGCATTGGAAGAGAAGGAAACGCTGTTGCGCGAAGTTCATCACCGAGTCAAGAACAATCTCGCCGCCATCATCAGCCTGCTGGAGTTGCAGCAGCAAGGGGTGACCGCAGCCCCCGCGCTGGCCCTGTTGGCCGAACTGAGCAATCGCATCCGCGCCATGGTGCTGGCTCACGAAATGCTCTACCAGTCCGAGGCCTTGAACCAAATTGATTTCCACAGCTATCTCCAAGGCTTGGCCGACCATCTGCGCGGCTCTTTCGACCCCTACGGCACGGTCCGGCTCGAAGCGGCGGCGACCGGCGTCCGCATGGACCTCGATACCGCCATCCCCTGCGGGCTGATCGTCAACGAGATGGTAACCAACGCCATCAAGCATGCCTTCCCCGAGCGCCGTCCCGGAGCCTGTGAAATCTCGGTGACAGTGACTTGGGATGGCGCGACCTATACGCTAACGGTCGCCGACAACGGCGTGGGCTTGCCGGCCGATCTGGATTGGACGACCACCCCCAGTCTAGGCTTGCGGCTGGTGCGCATGTTGGGACAGCACCAACTCGGGGGAGTGCTCGAACTCGATCGCACGGCCGGAACCCGGTTCTCGTTGCGGTTCAACGCCCAGCAGCGGGACAGGAGCGCACATCATGAGCAGAGAAACAATCCTGATCGTTGAGGATGACGGCCTCATCGCCACTCATTTGCAAGATACGCTGACTGATTTTGGCTATACCGTGCCCGCGCCCGTGGCGGCGGGCGAGGATGCGCTGACCGCGGTGGCGGTGGCGACGCCCGACCTGGTGCTGATGGATATTCAACTATCGGGCGCAATGGATGGCGTGACCGCCGCCGAACACATCCACACGCACTTCGACATCCCCATTGTCTACCTGACCGCCTTTTCCCAGGATATCGTGCTGCAACGCGCCAAGGACGCCGATCCCTATGGTTATCTGGTCAAGCCGGTTTCGCTTCAGGCATTGCTGGCGACGGTCAAGATGGCGCTGTACAAGCACATGATCGACCGCCGGCTGAAAAGAAGCGAGGAGTGGCTGTCGTTGGCGCTTTGGGGCACCGACCTGGGAATCTGGGACTGGGACGCCCGCACCAATCTCGTCCTGTACAACGAACGCTGGGCCGGGATTCTCGGTTTTCAGGTAACGGAACTCGCTCCCGAATTCGCCAGCTGGAGTGCCCGGGTCCATCCCGACGACCTGCCGGCCATGCGCGGAGCGTTCGATGCGCACCTGGAAAATCGTGTGCCCTGCTACGAAAGCGAGCATCGGCTCCGGCATAAGGACGGTCACTGGGTCTGGGTGCTGGCTAAGGGCAAGGTCACCGAGCACGACCCGCAAGGTCGACCTCTGCGGGTCTGCGGCACGCTGCTGGATATCAGCGAGCGGAAGCGTCTGGAACAGGAACTGCGCCAGCTCGCCACCACGGACCCGCTGACCGGCGCGTTTAATCGACGGTATTTTCTGGATATCGTGGGCATGGAAATCAGCCGCGCGCAACGCTACAGCCGATCGCTGGCGCTCATCATGTTCGATATCGACCACTTCAAGCGCATCAACGATACCGGCGGCCACGAGCGGGGCGATGCCGTACTGACTGGAATGGCGGCGTTGGTGCGGCAACGCCTGCGTCACAGCGATATTTTCGTGCGTTGGGGCGGTGAGGAGTTTGTGATTCTGGCGGTGGAAACCACGCTGCCGCAGGCCGTCGCCCTGGCGGAAACCTTACTGGCGGCGCTGCGTCACTCGTCGTTCGCCAACCTCGGTCCGGTCACGGCCAGTTTTGGCGTGACCGAGTACCACGCGGATGACACCCTGGATCAATGGCTGAAGCGGGTAGACGATTTGATGTACCAGGCCAAACAGGAAGGCCGTGATCGGGTGGAATACAACCGCGGCGAGGTGGGTTCGGAGACGCTCGACAACGAGACGGAGCAGGACGAAGGGGGCGTTTGCAGGTAGCGCGTGGAGGATCAGGAACGAGCTTCCAGTCAAGAAGGATCGAACGGCAACGCCAGCGTCAGGGCGGTTTCTTCGGGACTCGCGCCGTGGGGCGCCACCCCCAGTAAGGGCGCGTCCAGGCGGGCTTGCAGGGTGTCCAGATTCGCCGCGAAGCGGGCCATCTCCGGATCGATCCGGTTGGCGACCCAGCCCGCCAGGATCAAACCGCGTCGGGCCACTGCCTCGACGGTCAGCAGGGCATGATTGAGGCAGCCCAGTCGCATCCCCACCACCAGCACCACCGGCAGGTTCAGGATCCGCGCCAAGTCCGCCGCATCGATCCGTTCGTCGAGCGGAACCCGAAATCCACCCACGCCTTCCACCCACACCACTTCCGCCAGCGCGCGCAATCGCACGAACGCCTGACAGATCGCCCCGATATCGATGGGACGCCCCGCCTCCCGGGCGGCGATATGCGGCGCGATAAACGGGTCGTAGAGATACGGATTCACCCAGTCCAGCGGCGGCTGAACCGAACTGGCGGCCAGCAACCGCACGACATCGTCGTTGCGCCCGTCCGCTTCGATGCCCGCCGCGACCGGCTTCATGCCGACGGCGGTCAGACCCTGCCGGCGGGCAGCGTGCAACAGGGCGCAAGTAATATGGGTTTTACCGATTCCCGTATCCGTGCCGGTCACGAAATAAGCATGGTTCATTAAGCTCTTAGCCTTTAGCCTTGGTAGCAATCAGCCATACCCCATCGTAACTCAACGGCAATCCCGCCGCTTCCCGCAATTGCTCGTAGCGCGCGTTGATGCGCTGCCAAGCGCCGCGACTCAACGGCGTCGGGCGGCGGCGCTCGACTTCGCGGGCGCCGACCGTCTTGACGCTTCGCAGCGCGGTCCGCGCATCGGGATAGTGACGGCGCACCAGGCATCGTTCCCAAACCCGCACGGTCCAACCAGCGGCCCGGCAATCCGCCAACAGATGCTCCGGCGAGGGAATGTCCAACACGTGGCTATAGTCGTCGGCCTCGGCGAAGGCATGGCGCAATTCGGGAAAGTTGTCCGCACCCAGCGTGGTGATCGCCAGAAATCCACCCGGTTCGAGCACGCGCGCGGCCTCGGTCAGACAGCGCCGGGGGTCGTTCCATTGCCAGGCCAGACTCGACCAGTACCCCGCAAAACAACCATCGGCGAAAGGTAAGGCTTCGATATCGGCGCAGATCACCGTCGCCCCAGGATACTGGACGCGGGCCATATCGAGCATCGCGGGCGCGAAGTCGAGCAGAGCGAGCCTGGCTCGCGGCCAGTTTTGCGCCAGCCAGCGCGCGCTGTACCCGGTACCGCACCCGGCATCCACGATGGCGTCCAGGTCCAGGTCCAGATCGGCTTGCGCGAGATACGCCGCCAGCCGGTCACTCATCTCCCGTTGGACGTCGGCTGCGTCGTCGTAACGCGTTGCGGCTCGATCAAAGGCTTGGCGGATGCGATGCTTGGCGGGTAATACCGGCGAGGGTCCGGGTGCCGCAATCATTCCTCATCCTCTGGGAGTAGCCCCCTTATCTGCGGCCCTTCTCCCGCAAGAGGGGAAGGGAGCACTTCCTCCTTGCCCTGCTGCGTTGGAGGGAGAGATTGAGGGGGCGAGAGCGCCGCGGCGCATTCCCGCAGCGCGGCAAGCAAGGCATCGATCTGCTCTTCCGTATGCGCGGCCGACAGGGAAATCCGCAAGCGGGCGGCGCCGACCGGCACGGTGGGCGGACGGATGGCCGGCACCCAGAACCCGCGCTCGAACAAGTGTTCGGCCGCTCGCGCGGCGGCGTCGTTGCCGCCGATCAACACGGGCTGAATGGCGGTCGGTGAAGACCAGGTTCGCCACGGCAGGCAGGCGAGGCCAGCGCGCAAGCGGTGGATCAAGCGCCGCAGATGGGCGCGGCGGGCGCTGCCGCTGGCGATCAACTCCAGACTGGCCAGCAGCGCGGCGGCGATGACCGGGCTGGAAGCCGTGGTGAACATATAGGGACGCGCCCGTTGCGTTAGCCATTCGATCACGCGCCGGTCGCCGGCGACGAACGCGCCGGACGCGCCCGCCGCTTTGCCCAGGGTGCCCATCAGGATCAGACGCGGCGACGGCGGCAACTGGAAATGAGCGACGCTGCCCCGACCGCCAGGACCGAGTACGCCGAAACCGTGGGCGTCGTCCACCACCAGCCAGGCGTCGAAGCGCTCGGCCAAAGCGAATAGTTCCGGCAGCGGGGCCAGATCGCCGTCCATGCTGAACACCGCATCGGTGAGAATCAACTTGCGACGGGCTTGGCTCTGCTCCAGTCGGCGGGCGAGCGTTTCCAGGTCGCCGTGCGGATAGCGGATATGCTCGGCGCGCGCCAACAAAGCGGCGTCGATCAGCGAGGCATGGTTGAGCCGGTCGGCGAAAATGGCGTCGCCGCGCTCCAGCAGGGTCGGCGCGACGGCCAGATTGGCCATATAGCCCGTGCTGAAATACAGCGCCCGGTCTCGCCCGACAAAAGCCGCCAGCCGCGCCTCCAACTCCGCGTGCGGGCGCAGATGGCCGCTCACCACATGCGAGGCGCCGCTGCCCACCCCCCAACGCCCGGCGGCGTCCCGGACCGCCGCGATCAGGGCGGGATGGTTGGCCAACCCCAGATAATCGTTGCTGCAAAACGCGACGACGCGCCGGCCCTCGACCACGGCTTCCGGGCCGCAGGGCGCATCCAAGGTGCGGCGGCGGCGAAACAACCCGTTGGCCGCCAGTTTGACCAGACCGACTTCCAACTCGTCCCAGATCATGCCAGCGCCGCATCCAGCGCCGCCGCCGCGCCGTCGGCCAGCAGCGTCGCTTCCTCATCGGTCAGAATATACGGCGGCATGAAATAAACCGTCGTTCCCAGCGGACGCAGCAGGATCTCGCGCTCGAGCGCTTCACGGTAGAAGCGCAGCCGGAAATCGGGATCGTCCGTGGCGATATCGACCGCCCAGATCATGCCGCGCTGGCGGAAATGCCGCGCCTGGGGATGGTTCGCCAGCGGCGCCAGCCGGGCGGTCAACATTTCACCAAAGCGCCGGTTGCGCTCCAGCACCGCGTCCTCGACAAAGAGGTCCAGGGTCGCCAGCGCCACGCGACAAGCCAGCGGATTGCCGGTGTAGGAGTGCGAGTGGAGGAAGCCGCGGATGATGGCGTCATCGTGGAAGGCGGCATAGACCTCGTCCGTGGTCAGCACCACCGACAGCGGCAGGTAACCGCCGGTCAAGCCCTTGGACAGGCACAGAAAATCGGGGCGGATGCTGGCTTGTTCGTGCGCGAACAGCGTACCGGTCCGGCCGAAGCCGACCATGATTTCGTCGGCGATCAGGTGGACCTGATACCGGTCGCATAGACCGCGAGCCAGGCGCAGATACTCCGGATCGTACATGACCATCCCCCCCGCGCCTTGCACCAGCGGTTCGACGATCAGCGCGGCGATGGATTCATGCTGGGCGGCTAAAACCGCCTCCAGCGCCGCCGCGGCGCGGCGGGCGCAATCCGCCGCCGTTTCCCCGGCCGCCGCCTGGCGAGCGTCCGGCGAGAGCACGGGAACGGCCTGCCGCAGCAGGGGCGCGTAGACTTCCTTGTACAGGGCGACGTCGCTCACGCTCAGCGTGCCCAAGGTTTCGCCGTGGTAGCTGCCGGCCAGACAGAGAAAGCGATTTTTCTCCGGCCGGTCGTGATTGCGCCAGGAGTGAAACGACATTTTCAGCGCGATTTCCACCGCCGACGAACCGTCCGAGGCGTAGAAGCAATGGCCCAGCGCGCCGCCGGTCAAGGCCGATAATCGCTCGGACAGTTCCACCACCGGCGCGTGGGTGAAACCGGCCAGAATGACGTGTTCCAACTGATCCAATTGCGCCTTGATGGCGGCGTTGAGGCGCGGGTTGGCGTGGCCGAACAGATTGACCCACCACGAACTGATGGCGTCCAGGTAGCGCCGCCCTTCAAAATCATACAGCCAGGGGCCTTGTCCGCGAGCGACCGGCACCAGCGGCAGCGCGCCGGTCTCGTGAAGTTTCATCTGGGTGCAAGGATGCCAGACGGCGGCGAGGCTACGGTTCAGCCAGTCTTGATTGGACATGAGAGAGGTTGTTTCACGGCGGCGAGTCTCAATCGACGGTGCGGGAGCCCGCCGCGCGCTGCCGCGCGCCGCGGACGGCTCCCGTGTCTAATAGTGCGGTGCTTACCTTAGACGCCCCGCAGACCTAAATTTTCGAACAGCGCGTTATCGAGCTCCATCTGCGGATTGCTGGTGGTCAGCAAATGATCGCCGTAGAAGATCGAGTTGGCGCCGGCCAGGAGGCACAACGTCTGTTCGGCCGCGCTCATCTGTTCCCGCCCGGCGGACAGCCGCACGTAGCTGCGCGGCATGGTGACGCGGGCGGCGGCGATGGTCCGCGCGAACTCGAAAATGTCGATCGCCGCGCGCTTCGCCAGGGGGGTGCCAGGAATCGGCACCAGGTTGTTGATCGGCACCGATTCCGGCGGCGGATCGAGATTGGCCAACTTGGCGATCAGCCCGGCGCGGTGCTCGCGCGTTTCGCCCATGCCGACGATGCCGCCGCTGCACACCTTGAGGCCGGCCTCGCGCACTTTGCGCAGGGTATCGAGCCGATCCTGATAGGTGTGGGTGGTGACGACATCCCCGTAAAACTCCGGGGCGGTGTCGAGATTGTGGTTGTAGTAATCCAGTCCGGCCGCCCGCAACTGTTCGGCCTGGCCGTCCTTGAGGATGCCGAGCGTGACGCAAGTTTCCAGCCCGAGCTCCTTGACGGCCTGCACCATGGCCATGACGGCGGGCAAATCCTTTTCCTTGGGACCGCGCCAGGCCGCGCCCATGCAGAACCGGCCAGCGCCCTGTTCCTTGGCCGCCCGGGCCGCCGCCAGCACCTCGTCGGTCGATAGCAACGGTTGCGCGTCCAGTCCGGTCTGGTAGCGCTTGGACTGCGAGCAATAGCCGCAATCCTCGGAGCAGTTGCCGGTCTTGATCGACAGCAGCGTGGAGCGTTGCACCGCGTTGGGATCAAAGTTCGCCCGCAAGGCTTCCTGCGCCCGGAACAGCAGATCGGTG
>JAWOHQ010000402.1:0-3005 GCA_046485105.1 Candidatus Competibacteraceae bacterium
GTTGGCGCTGGCCCTTCCGGCCTGTCGGCGGCCATCCGTCTGAAGCAACTGGCGGCGGAGAACGGCCAGGAGGTGAACGTCTGCGTCCTCGAAAAAGGCTCCGAGGTCGGCGCGCATATCCTGTCCGGCGCGGTTATCGAAACGCGCGCCCTGAACGAACTGATCCCGGATTGGCAAGAACGCGGCGCGCCGCTGCACACCCCGGCCACGGATGACCGCTTCCTGCTCCTGTCCCGCGAAACTTCGTACCGGCTGCCCACCCCGCCGCAGATGAACAATCACGGCAACTACATCATAAGCCTGGGCAATCTGTGCCGCTGGCTGGCGACCCAGGCCGAGGAGCTGGGCGTGGAGATCTACCCCGGCTTCGCCGCCGCCGAGGTGCTCTACGATGACGACGGCGTGGTCGTGGGCGTCGCCACCGGCGACATGGGCATCGACCGGGAAGGCCAGCCGACCGACCAGTTCGCGCCGGGCATGGAATTGCGCGCCCGCTACACGGTCTTCGCCGAGGGCTGCCGCGGCTCGCTGACCAAGTTGCTGTTCGAACGCTTCAAGCTGCGCGAGGGCGTGGACCCGCAAACCTACGGCATCGGCATCAAGGAATTATGGGAGGTCGATCCCGCCCAGCATGAACCGGGCAAAATCGTCCACACCGTCGGTTGGCCGCTGGACGCCAGCACCTACGGTGGCTCTTTCATTTATCATATGGAAAACAATCAGGTGGCGGTCGGGTTCGTGATCGGCCTGGGTTACGCCAACCCGCATCTGTCGCCCTTTGATGAATTCCAGCGTTTCAAGACCCATCCCGACATCCGGCCCACTTTCGAGGGCGGCCGGCGCATCGTCTACGGCGCGCGGGCCATTTCGGCCGGAGGCTACCAGTCGATTCCTAAACTGACCTTCCCCGGCGGGTTGCTGATCGGCGACACCGCCGGGTTCCTGAATATGCCCAAGATCAAGGGCACCCACACGGCGATGAAATCGGGGACGGTGGCGGCCGAGGCGGTGTTCGCGGCGGTCGCGGCCGGGCGCGGCGCCGACGAGGTAACGGAGTATCCGGAGCAACTGCGCCAGAGCTGGCTCTGGGAGGAACTCTACCGGGTCCGCAACATCAAGCCCTCGTTCAGTTGGGGGTTGTGGGGGGCGATCGCCTATTCAGCCCTTGACACCTACGTATTACGTGGCAAGGCCCCGTGGACCTTCCACCACAAGCCGGATCACGCCAAGCTGAAGAAAGCCAGCGAGTGTCCGAAGATTGAGTATCCCAAACCGGATGGGGTGATTACCTTCGACAAACTCTCCTCGGTGTTTATCTCCAACACCAACCACGAGGAGGATCAGCCCTGCCATCTGACCCTGAAGGATGCGAGCGTGCCCGTCCAGGTCAATCTGGCCCTGTACGACGCGCCCGAACAGCGGTACTGCCCGGCGGGGGTGTACGAAATCGTTCGGAACAATGATGGGAGTAATCCGCGCTTGCAGATCAACGCCCAGAACTGCGTCCACTGCAAGACCTGCGACATCAAGGATCCTACCCAAAACATCCACTGGATCACGCCGCATGGCGGGGGTGGGCCGAATTATCCGAACATGTAGCGCCCGACCGGAAGCCGTGGCGGATCTGGCGGCTCGCCGGCCGCAATCGGCCAGAAGTCGGTTCGCCCGCAACTTCGAAGGGGCCGTTCGAGCCGCATCGCGATACCCATGGCGTCAAACCTTTTTCAGGAGTCCGCATGTCCGCCGTACCACATCTGCCACTGCTGATCGAACCTGAGCAGCTTCAGCCCTGTCTCGTCGATCCCGCCGTACTGATCGTCGATTTGAGCGATCCAGCCAGTTACGCGGCCGGACATATTCCCGGCGCCGTCCATCTCGACTATTCGGACCTGGTCCGGGCCGAACCACCGGCGATGGGGTTGATGCCTGGCGAGGCGCAGCTGAGTGAGGTGTTCTCGCGGTTGGGTCTGACCCCGGACCGAGCAGTGGTCGCGTACGATGAGGAAGGCAACGGGCGCGCTAGCCGGTTGCTGTGGACGCTGGCGGTGCTGGGCCACGACCGGGTTTCGCTGCTCAACGGCGGCATCCACGCCTGGGACGCCGCCGGCGGGCCGTTGGAAGCGCCGTTCCGCCATCTGCCGCGCAGCGACTACCGGGCTCAGTTCGCCAATCCAGCGGCGGTTGCCGACCGGGATTACATTATGGCGCGACTCGGCCAGTCCGATCTGGCGCTGCTGGATACCCGGACACCGGGCGAGTTCATCGGCCAGGATCAGCGCGCCGCCCGCGGCGGGCACATTCCCGGCGCGGTGAACCTGAACTGGACCGACGCCATGGACCCGCAACGGCAGTGGCGCCTGCAGCCTGACCCGGTGCTGCGCACGATGCTGGAAAAACGCCGCGTCACTTTTGACAAGGAAGTGATCGTCTACTGTCAGACCCACCACCGCTCGGCGCATACCTACTGGGTGTTGCGCTATCTGGGCTATCCACGGGTGCGGGGCTATCCCGGCGCCTGGTCGGAGTGGGGCAACGACCCCAGCCTGCCGATTGAGGTCTGAGAGGCGTTTTTGTACAGCCTCTTTCGGACTAACCCATTGAAAATAAATCCCTCACCCCCAACCCCTCTCCCACAGGGAGAGGGGAGTTTTTGTACGGTTTCTGAGACCGGCCACTCATCCCGCGGTTTCCAACGGGACAAACAACCGCTCGCGATAAAAACGCAACTCATTGATGGAATCGCGGATATCCTGCAACGCCAGATGGGTCGAGCTTTTGTTGAAGCCCTTGATCCGTTCCGGATACCAGCGGCGACCCAGTTCCTTGAGCGTACTCACATCCAGATTGCGATAATGAAAATAGTCCTCCAGTTCTGGCATAAAGCGAGCCAGAAAGCGTCGGTCCTGGCAAATGCTGTTGCCGCACATCGGTGACTGGCTCTTGGGGACGTATTGCTTCAGGAATTCCAGGGTTTGGCGTTCGGCGGCGCGTTCGTCCAGGACGCT
>JAWOHQ010000407.1:0-2567 GCA_046485105.1 Candidatus Competibacteraceae bacterium
GCGTATGTTACAGGTTTATGGGTGTCCCAATACTCGCTCCACGCGCGTGGTCTGGGCACTGGAAGAGGTGGGGGCCGAATATGACTACCATAAGGTCGATTTGTTAGCTGGGGAAGGCCGGGACCCGGCCTATCTGGCTTTGCATCCCGGAGGCAAGGTGCCCACTCTGGTGGACGATGACCTGGTGCTCACGGAGTCGGCGGCGATCTGCAACTATATCGGCGACCGCTTTCCCGCCAGTGGCTTGACGCCGGCGGCGGGTTCCCTGGACCGCGCCCGCTACGATCAGTGGTGCTTCTTCGTGTTGAGCGAACTGGAGCAACCGCTGTGGACCATCGCCAAGCATCGTTTCGCCCTGCCGGAAAAACGCCGGGTCCCGGCCATCATCGAGACCGCCGCCTGGGAGTTCGGCGTGGCCGCCAAGTTGCTGGCGCTCGGGCTAGGGGAGCGGGATTTTCTGGTGGGCGATCGCTTCACCGCCGCCGATCTTCTGGCGGCGCATACCCTGGTTTGGGCGCGCGCGTTGCAACTGCCGCTCGGTCATGCCGCGCTGGACGCCTACGCCGACCGCCTGTTGGCGCGGCCGGCGCTGGCTCGGGGGAAAGCGCGAGAGCGGGATGCGGCCTGAAACCCCTGAACGCAGTCAGCCCCTGCGTTACGGCTACACCACCGGCGCCTGCGCGACCGCCGTTAGCGCGGCGGCGGCCAGTCGGCTGTTCGGAGATGCGCCGGATTCGGTGGAAATCACCTTGCCGCGTGGCCAGCGGGCGCGGTTCCGGTTGGAATACTGTCGGCTGACCGAGACCGGCGCCGAGGCGGGGACGCTTAAGGACGCTGGCGATGATCCCGATATCACGCATGGCGCGCTGATTTTCGCCCAAGTCTCTTTGCAGGAAACGCCGGGCGTGCGGTTTCACGCCGGGCCGGGGGTGGGGACGGTGACCTTGCCCGGTCTACCGATCCCGGTCGGCGAACCGGCCATCAATCCAACGCCGCAGCGGATGATGGTGGAACATCTGGCGCGACTGGCGACCGCGCGGGATTACCGGGGTGGGTTTGAAGTCGCCATCGGCGTCGCACACGGCGTGGAACTGGCGCAAAAGACCCTGAATCCGCGGCTGGGCATCGTCGGCGGACTCTCGATTCTGGGGACCACCGGCATCGTCCGGCCGTTTTCCTGTTCGGCGTACATTGTCTCGATCCAGCAGGCCATCGACGTGGCGCGCGCCAACGGTCTCACGCACATCGCCGCCTGCACGGGCGCTACCAGCGAACAGACCTTGCGCGCTCGTTATTCATTACCCGATATGGCGCTGATCGAGATGGGCGATTTCGCAGGAGCGGTGTTGAAGCATCTGCGGCGCGCGCCGATGCCCCGGCTGAGTCTGGCCGGCGGTTTTGGCAAGATCAGCAAGCTGGCGGCGGGACATCTGGATCTGCACAGCCGCCATTCCAGCATCGATCTCGTGCTGCTGGCGGTGGAAGCGGCGGCGCTGGGCGCGGACGCGGCCCTACAGGAGGCGATGCGGACCGCCAACACCAGCCAGCAGGCATTATCGCTGGCGCAAGCAGCCGGGTTGCCGCTGGGCGACCGGATTTGCGTCATGGCCCGCGATCAGGCCCGCGCCTTCCTGCCGCTGGAAGTGGCGGTGGAGGTGTGGGCGACGGACCGCGCGGGCCAACCGGTCGGCCATGCCGGATTTGCCTGAGCGTCGGTACGGGGCCTGTCATGCGCGTTCTGCTGCTTGGCGGCATCAGCGAGGCGGTGAAATTGGCGCGGCTGCTGGCGCCGATCCATGACGTGATCTACAGCGTGGCGGGGAAGGGGCGGATGCCGGATTTGCCGTGTCGGGTCCGTTGCGGCGGCTTCGGCGGCGCGGAAGGACTGACGGTCTTTCTGAAAGAACAGGAGATCGAACTACTGATCGACGCCACGCATCCCTACGCCGCGCAAATCAGCCAAAACGCGGCGCAAGCGGCACGAATGGCCGACATCCCACTTTGGGCCTACCGGCGGCCGGCCTGGTGCCCGGAACCCGGCGATGACTGGCGTCCGGTGGCGAATTGGTCGGAAACCATGAAGGCATTGCGCGCGTTCCAACGGCCGTTTTTCACCATCGGCCTGGAACCCTTGCGCCATGTCGCGGAAATCCCCTCCGGGCAGCACTGGTGGGTGCGCTGTCTGGCGGCGGAACCGTCTACTTCGCCATTCCTGACCTTGATCTGTGCGACTGGACCCTTCGCCCTGGAAAACGAACAGGCGCTGTTGCGGGATCATCGGATCGATGTGTTGGTCGCCAAAAACAGCGGCGGCAGGGCGGTCGCGGCCAAACTGACGACGGCGCGGCAGCTACAAATTCCTGTGGTGATGCTGGAGCGGCCCGTGCTGCCCGACGCGGATCAGGAAATGATCGACGTGAGTGATTTGGCGGCGGCGTTACTGGGCGGCGACTCCTGAATGACATCAAATCATCATCAGGACTTTCGCCAAGCCCCTTAAATTCGTCATTCCCGCGGATGATGCGCCCAACGAATACATTCTCTAAAGCGCCAGGAACGACTCGCGC
>JAWOHQ010000415.1:0-2931 GCA_046485105.1 Candidatus Competibacteraceae bacterium
GCCTGGAGAAAGGGGTTTTCCTTGCCGGGTTGCAGCACTCGATCGGCGAACGCGAGCAGGGCGTCCTCGTACTGGCTATCCGGCTCCAGCCAGTTGGTGTGAACCTTGGCCTCGCGGGTCGCCTTGATTAGATAGGCTTTGATCCGCTCGATGAAGGGCGGGTAGTCGGCCAGATCGAATGGATACGCGCCGAGCAGGGTTTGGTACAGCAGGTATTCGTCATCGTTCTCGGGGGCCGGGCGCTCGCCGATGAGGACCTTGCGCTCCAGATTGATTTCGTGCCACTGCCGCACATGCTGCTCCCACTCGGCCGGCAGTTCCGACAGCACGTTCAACCGAGCGCGCACATCCTCACCCCGCTTGGTGTCGTGGGTCGCGCTGGCGTTCATCGCGTGCGGCCAACAGGCGACTCGGTGTTGGTTGAAGGCGTGAAACTCATCGAGATCTATGCCGAACTGGAGCGGACCCGCCCCCACCTCGTTGAGCGATAGCAAGCGGTTGTAGACGTAGAACACGGTGTCTTCCACGCCCTTGGCCATCAGGGGTCCGGTGAATTGTTGCAAGCGCATGATGAAATGCAGCCACTGATCCTTGTCCTCGGCCGCCATGTGCTCGTCGAACTCCAGGCGCAGAAACCGTTCGATGAAATCCAGCTCGTTGCGGAAGTTGGGGATGTTCGCGCGGGCCCGCGCGATCACCTGCCGGATAAACTCCTGATCGGCTCGACTGGAGCCGTTCCGGTCGATGTAGGTGCGATACACGGGGAACAACACCAGAATCTCGACCAGCGCCACCTTGAGTCCGTACAGGGTGAAGTCGCTGGCGTAGCGGTAACGCTCGGAGATGCTCTTGAGCAGATGCGCCAGGTTGTCGATGTCGCCGGCCAAATGCTTGGCGACGATCATCCGCTTATTGCGATCGATCAGGGTCTCGCAGGTGGTGGCATCGCCGGTGAAAGCATGATACAGGGCGGTAAAGTCCCGCTCGGCCGCCGGATTGCAAAACAAGCCGTTGATCATGCCAAGAAAATCGTAACCGCTGGTGCCCTGGCACGGCCAACTTACCGGCAACTCCTCGCCGTGTTCCAGAATCTTTTCCACCACCAGATAGACATAGGGCGCCTGTTCGCGCAGGCGATTGAGGTATTGCGCCGGATCGTAGAGCCCGTCGATATGATCGATCCGCAGGCCGGTGATTTTTTCCTCGGCGACCAGTTTGAGGATCAGTTCGTGGGTGAAGTCGAACACCTTGGGGTCTTCGATCCGCAGCGAAACCAGGTCGTTGATGGTGAAAAACCGCCGATAGTTGAGTTCTTCGTTGCCGACTTTCCAGTAGGACAAGCGGAAAAACTGCTCGCCGAGCAGGCTGTCCATCAGGTCGAAGCTCTCGGGTTTGCCCACCTCGCCATTGAAGATCTGGATATTTTTCTCAACGAACTCGCGCACCTCGGGGCTGCCGTTCCACAACTCCCACAGCATCTGCTTGATAAAGGAAATCTGGTCGTAGCGCTCCTGACCCTCCTCGCCGGAAGGAATGTATTTGAGCAGGTAGAGCACGCCCAGGAACTTGACGAAATGCGGATGGCTGCGCTCGAGCCGGGCGCGCAAACGCCCCAGATCGTAGGTGAGCAACCGGTAGTAGGACTCGATGCGGATCGGAAAACGGAAATCGTAGTAGTGAACGGCGAGCCCCTGCTCGCTGTAACGCAACTGCAATTCGCCGCTTTCCAGACAGTTGCCGTAAAACTTGCCGAGAAACGGCGCCAGCACCCGGCCGCGGATGCCCTCGTAGAGGTGGTTCCAATTGATGTCGAAAAATTCGTGGTAGGGCGAGTCCGGGCCGTTTTCCAGCACATCGACCAGCACCCGGTTCTGGCTGTCGAAGGCCATGTGGTTGGGCACGATGTCCTGCACCCAGCCGATGCCCAGTTTTTTCAGATGCTGGACCAGCATCTCAAACCGTTCCGGTCCCCCCAGTTCGGGGCTGATGGCGTGGGCATCCACCACATCGTAACCGTGCTGGCTGCCGTGGCGAGGGGTCAGGATCGGCGACGCATAAAGGTCGGACACGCCCAGCTCGGCCAGATAGGGCGCGATGGCGGCGGCGGCGTTGAAGTCGAAGTCGGGAGTAAATTGCAGACGATAGGTCGCAACGGGAACGCGCGTCATGAAATGGCCCTCGTCGGTGGAGCGATCAAGCGGAAGCGTGGGCGGTGTAGATCGCCACGGCGTAAGGCGGGAGCGCCAGCGTGGATTCAGCGGCGGCAAGGGTCGCCGGCAAGGTCGAACCGTCGCCGCCCCAGGCGGGATCAGCGGCATCGAGGAGCCGCTGCCACGCCCCCGCGCCTGGCTCGACCGTCACGGTCGCCGGCTCGGCGGCGAAATGGAGCCAGGCGATGATCCGGCTGTCGTCGCGCCAGCGCCGTAATTCCAGCACATCTGGCGCGACGAGCGTGGCGGTCAGGCTGGCGTTATCCAGCCGGGCTAGGGCCGGCAGCTCGCGCCGCAGCCGCAGCAGCTCGCGGTAAAAGGCGCGCAACTGGCCATGGTGGCCGGTACGAGCGAGTTCCCATTGCAGCTTGGAGCCCTGGAAGCTCGCCTCGGCCTGTGGATCGGGCGCCTCACCCGCGGCGTGGAAGGCGGCGAATTCCTTCTTTCGCCCTTCGCGCACCCCTTCGATCAGGTCCGGGTCGCCGTGGCTGATGAAATACCGAAACGGCCGGGGTTCGCCATACTCCTCGCCCATGAACAGCAGCGGAATGTAGGGCGACAGCAGCACCGCCGCCGCCGCCAGTTTCAGCGCCGGGAACGGCAGCAGCGTGGAGAACCGCTCGCCCAGCGCCCGGTTGCCGACCTGGTCGTGATTCTGGCCGCACACCACGAAGCGGGACGCCGGGCAATCACTGGGGTCATCGCCGTGGAAGCGCTGGCG
>JAWOHQ010000461.1:0-2789 GCA_046485105.1 Candidatus Competibacteraceae bacterium
TCAGCCGCTCTTCGAAATTAAAGTCCCACAGCGTACGGATATACGCCAAAGGTGGCATCAAAAATACCCCTGTAACCCCATGCTGAACTCATGGATTCCTTCCAGCGCGCGCCAGTCCATCCGCAGCGCCAGATTGCGACCCAGCGCCCAATGTTGTCCGATCCGCCAGCGTAACGCCGTACCCGTTTCCCCGAACCGCGCATCCAACCCGTGCGCGCTGGCCAGCACTTTCCAGCCGGCCGCTGGTTGCCACAGCGCCCCGACGGTCACTCCCGGACCCGCTCGATAATCTTCAGTGAAGACGCCGCCGTAATCAAACTCCAGTCCCACCAGCCCGAACCACAGCGTCCGCCATGGCCAGCGGGTCTCGGCGGCCAACCCCAGGCCGCCGCCGAGATTAAAGGCGGTGCAATCTTGGCAATCCGCCCGGGGCTGCGGTTCCCAGCCGGCGTGAATCCGCCAGGCCGGCCGCGGCGCCAGCGTATCGACCGGCGGCAGCGAGGTGATATCGAGCAGCGTCAACCGGTCGAGCGCCAGCCGGTCGCCTGAATAAGCCCGGATCGCGACGCTCAACAGTTCAATCTGAGCGTCGGGGGTATAACCAGCATCGGGTTCCAGCAGATCGTGGTAGCTGGCCCGCGCGCTGAACTCCCCGAACGCCGTTCCGTCCCGCTGACCCAGACCGATGCCGATCCGCCGTGAGGCGTGGCCGGTTTCCGGACGGGTGGCGAAGGGTTCGATGGCGACCGGCGCGGCGGCCACCGCAAGCCGGTTACGGGCGGTCAGCAGACGGTGGGCGGTCGCATCGGTAGGTGATTCGGCATCGTCCCCGCGATCATCCCCGCTCTGGCCGGCCCGGCGATACCGACGCTCGTCCAGAGCAAGTTCCAGCAGCAGCGCCTGGCGTTCCGGGGCGAGTCGGACGAATTCAGGGCTGGCGGCGACTGCTGGATCATCGCGCAGGCGGCGCGTCAGCCGCCGTTCCCCGGTGGTCAACGCCTGGTAGCGGCGGTGGATGGTCGTGCCGAGCGCTGGGCGGGCAGTCACGGTCCCGATCTGTCCCGGTTGCCGGTCCAGTAACCGAATCGTGTCGGCCGGCAGGGTCCAGAGCAGAAATTCCTCGCTCAGGCGCAAGCGGGGATCGGCGACCTCCAGCAGCGTCAACAATTGCCAGGCGCAATTTTCCTTGAAAAAGTAGTAGTCGAAATCGATACCGCGCAATTCCCAAACATGCTCCAGCAGGCGTTGCAGTTGCGGTTCGTCCAGATACAACCGGTACTCCCAAAGGTCGCGGCTTTCGAGATCGCTGTAGGTTCGCACCAGCCGGTGGTACGGCTGGATGTCGAACCGGCCCTTGAAACCGCCGGTGATGCCGTCCATCAGATACTTCAGACCCTGACTGGTGGAATCATCGGCGGCATAATGGATGGTGTAGGCCAGCAGCCGCGTCTGCTCGGTCTGGCCGCGCTGGTCCAGCCGCAGCAGGGTATGGCCGAACAGCGAGGCGGGATTGTTGAGATAGGCCGAAGCAAACACCAGGGTGGCGGATTCGGCGTTCAACTCGCCAAACCAGTATTCGAAACGCTCGCACTTCTGAGGCGGCAGGCGGCGAGCGTCGAACTGCAAGACGCCATCGAGCCAGCGGTAGCGGGCCACGAAGGCGCATTGGGACGGTTGCGGATCGCCGCCGACTAAATCGTCGCGGAAAAAGGCGCGCAAGGTCGCGGCCAGTTCGGCGTTCGGATCGGTTGGACCGGTCGGGGCCAGGAAAAATCGGGGGTCGTTGGCGTCGCTGACCACCTTGACGCCATCGCCAGTGGCGCGGTAATGCAGCAGCGTACGCCACTCGCGCCGCGCGGCCAGGTTGACGGCGACGGCACGGTCCAGCAGTTCGGTGAGATAGGCGGAATCGGCGCGGGCATCCACCGGGACCGCCTCGCGCACCACACCTTGGACCCGCTCGGCGGAATCCGCCTGGGCCACTGGCGCCTGGAGCAAAACCCCAAGCAGCAGAACCCTGCCTGCGCGTCGGTTCAGAGAGATCGACGGTTCAGTGCAGCGCCAGCCGCTGGCCGAACCGCGGATCGGCCAGCATGGCCCGATCCAGAGCCGCCAACAACTCGGTGGCGGTGGTGCGGTCGCTTGGGAACAGTTCGGTGAACTGGCGCTGGGTGAGGTCGAAGAAGTCCGATTGGCGGCTGGGTTCAATCCCCAACAAAGTCGCCAGCGACGCGAGATGTTCGCCCTGGCCAGCCGCCATGTCCTGTTTCAGTCGCTCCAGGTGGGTCTGAGTAAATGCGGCGACCTGTTCCTGACGGTTCATGAACACGGCGCTGCTCGAACCGCCGGTGGTGGCGCTGGTGCCGCCGCTGGGGTCGGTGACGACGGTGCAGGCACTGGCGCCCAACGCCAGGGCAGCGATCAAGGCAAGATGCAGAGCAGATTTCATCGGTCGGTCCTCGGAGGTTATCGGGTGTGGCCGCTAGTGCTCCAATCGACCTCAAATAAGATCACAATGGGTCGATGGGTCGATGAGTCGATGGGTCGAGTGGATAAACGTCATGCGCCGCAGCCATCCGGTCGCTCGTCAACCCAGCCCGGTTGAAGTATTAGTTTAGCCCTTCAGCCGAGCAATTGGGACCTGGTCTGGAGCGTTCGTCTTCCGGCGGTCAGGCCAAATCCCGCTGCTTCAACATCCCCACCAGCTTGTACTTGCGGGCGTGGCGCTCCAGCAGCCGGGTCCGATACGCCTGCCTTGTCGGCCTCGTCGCGGAGCTCGCTGCTCATGT
>JAWOHQ010000465.1:0-5349 GCA_046485105.1 Candidatus Competibacteraceae bacterium
CTGGCGCGCCAGGCCAGCAGGTTTTCCAGCGGGTGCTCGGCCAGCGGGCGCAACATGAAGGTCAGAAATTCCTGAATGTCCAGCGTGCCTGCCCGGTAGGCGTCGTAAAATCGCTGGTTTTCGCGTTCGTAGTCCTCGCCATCGACCAGACCCTGTTCGATCAGGAACTGGCCCCAGAGATAATCGCTGTCGTCGCCCAGCAGGGTGTTGTCGAGATCGAAAATCGCCAGACTCATGCCATCATTGCTCCAGCCGTCTTCAGAGACCGTACAAAAACTCCCCTCTCCCTGTGGGAGAGAGGTTGGGGGTGAGGGCTTTATTTTTAATAGGTTAGTCCGCAAGAGGCTGGACAAAAACGCCTCTCAGTCGAGACCGTATTGTCGGAGTTTCTTGCGCAACGTGCCGCGATTGATGCCCAAAATCGCGGCGGCCTTGGTCTGGTTGCCGCGGGTGGATTGCATCACGATCTCCAGCAGCGGTGGCTCCACCTCGCGTTGGACCAAATCATATAGATTATTGGGCGCTTGCCCGCCGAGATTATGAAAATAAATGCGCAAGGTTTCATAAACATGATCGCGCAGCGGCGTGGCGGGCACCAAGCTCGCCGAGGGTTCCGGATCGTTGACGCTGGCATCTTTGGAAGCCGAATACGCCGAAAGCTCCATGACGGGACTTGCATTATTTTGGATGGTCATGCGGCCAGCCGCTCCTTAGTGGGTCAGGCATACAGCAAATAACGTGAATTACCCATTCCGTCGCACCCCATCCAGCAGCACCCAATCCTCGCGCCGCCGGACGGGATCGAAGGTGAAATCCCGCAGGAACGCGGCCTGCACCGCTTCGACATGGGTTTCGAGAATGCCGGACAGCACCAGCCGACCGCCCGGTCGGACCCGTTGGCCGAATTCCGGGGCCAGCCGCACCAGCGTCCCGGCCAGGATGTTGGCCAGCAGCACATCGACGCTCAGCGCTTCTGGCAAGGCGGCGGGGCTGACCAATTTGATACGATCCTCCACCCCGTTCTCGTCGGCGTTGTCGTCGCTGGCCAGCAGCGCTTGGGGATCGATGTCCACCGCCCAGACCTTTCGCGCGCCCAACTTGGCGGCGGCGATGGCCAGAATCCCGGAACCGCAGCCGTAATCCAGCACGGTCTGCCCGCGCAGGTTTGCGCCATCCAGCCATTCCAGGCATAGCGCCGTGGTCGGGTGAGTGCCGGTGCCGAAAGCCAGACCGGGATCGAGCCGGATCGTGACCGCCGCCGGTTCGGGCGGGGTTTGGTGGGTCGGACAGATCCACAAGCGCTGGCCGAAGCGCATCGGGTGAAAATGTTCCAGCCAAGCCCGCACCCAGTCGCGTTCCTCCAGTTCAGTCAGCCGGCATTCCGGCAGAACTGGCGCGTGCAGGAACCGTTGCAACCGTCCCTTCACCACTTCGATGTCGGTGTGGGCGTCGAACAGGCCAGTAACGCGGGTATGCGCCCACAGTGGGGTCGCGCCCGGCGGCGGTTCCAGCACCGGCTGGTCGCCGGCATCTTCCAGCGTCACCGCCAGCGCGCCGGCTAGCAGCAGGGCGTCTTCCAGTTGCTCGGGACCGTGGTCGATGGCCTCGAGAGTCAGTTGCAGCCAGGGGGCGGTGGCGTCGTCGCTCATGGGATGGGCTATTGGCTTATGTTATATAGGGTCAAGCGTAGCGTATCCGCCGCCAGACCACCATGCTTCAGACGCGGTCGCGACTAGCGGTTTTCGAGGAGGTGCTTTTCGAGGTAGTGAATATTGGCGCCGCCGGCGACGAAGCGGGCGTCGCCGAGAATGCGCCGATGCAACGGCGCATTGGTCTTGATGCCTTCCACCACCAGTTCGGCCAAGGCGCCGCGCATCCGGGCGATGGCGACTTCGCGGGTTTCGCCATGGGCGATCAGCTTGCCGATCATCGAGTCGTAGTTGGGCGGCACCCGGTAGCCGGTATAGAGATGGGAATCCACCCGGATGCCGGGCCCGCCGGGGGCGTGATACCGGGTGATGGTTCCCGGCGAGGGCATGAAGGTATCCGGGTCCTCGGCGTTGAGCCGACATTCGACGGCGTGGCCGAGGATGCGGATATCGTCCTGGCGATAGCCGAGTGGTTGCCCGGCCGCGATCAGCAATTGCGCCTTGACGATGTCCACGCCGGTAATCAGTTCGGTGACCGGGTGTTCGACCTGAACCCGGGTGTTCATTTCGATGAAGTAGAACTCGTCGTCCTGGCACAAAAACTCGAAAGTGCCCGCGCCCCGGTAGCCGATGCGCTGGCAAGCCTCCACGCAGATACCGCCGATGCGAGCGCGTTGCTCGGGGGTGAGGCCGGGCGCCGGCGCTTCCTCGATCACCTTCTGGTGGCGACGCTGCATCGAGCAGTCGCGCTCGCCCAGATGGATGGCGTGGCCGTGGGTGTCGGCCAAGACCTGGATTTCGATGTGGCGGGGATGATCCAGGTATTTCTCCATGTACACGATGGGATTGCCGAACGCCGCATTGGCCTCGCTGCGGGTCAGGTCGAGGGTGGTCAGCAGCGCCGCCTCGCCGTGAACCACCCGCATCCCGCGGCCGCCGCCGCCGCCGGACGCCTTGATGATGACCGGATAGCCGATCTCGCGGGCCAGGCGCAGGGTGTGTTCGTTGTCGTCGCCCAGCGGTCCGTCGGAACCGGGCACGCAGGGCACGCCGGCCTGTTGCATGGCGCGGATCGCCGCCACCTTGTCGCCCATCAGCCGGATCGTTTCCGGCTTGGGGCCGATGAAGATGAAGCCGCTCTGCTCGACGCGCTCGGCGAAATCGGCGTTCTCGGATAAAAAGCCGTAGCCGGGATGGATCGCCACCGCGTCGGTGACCTCAGCGGCGCTGATGAGCGCCGGCATGTTCAGATAGCTTTCGGCGGCCGGCGGCGGGCCGATGCAGACGGTTTCGTCGGCCAGGCGCACGTGCTTGAGTTCGCGGTCCGCCGTGGAATGCACGGCCACGGTGCGGATGCCGAGTTCCCGGCAGGCGCGCAGGATGCGCAGGGCGATTTCCCCACGGTTGGCGATGACGACTTTTTCGAGCATGGCGGGGTTATTCGATGACCAGCAACGGTTGGTCGTACTCCACCGGCTGGCCGCTCTCGACCAGGATGCGGGCGATCGCGCCGGCGTGGTCGGCCTCGATCTGGTTGAACATCTTCATCGCTTCGATGATGCAGACCGGATCGCCGATATTGACGCGCTGGCCGACTTCGACGAGCGGCTTGGAGCCGGGCGCGGCCGCGCGGTAGAAGGTGCCAACCATCGGCGAGCGCATCACGTGGCCTTGGATCGCTTCGACGGCCGGCGCGGCCGGTTGCGAAGTTGGAGTGGGTCCGGGCGCCGCCGGAGGTGGGCCATAAGCGGGCGCGCCGCCCCACGAGGGCGCGAGCGTGATCGGCGGAGCGCCGCCCGGCGGTTGGCGGCTGATGCGCACCGAGTCCTCGCCTTCCTTGATTTCGATTTCGGCGATGCCCGAGGTTTCGAGCAGTTCGAGCAGTTTTTTGATCTTGCGGATATCCATGGGCATGGCGGTTACCGAGGTGGCGTGGCGAGGTGCTGGTGGGCGGCGCGCAGCGCCAGTTCGTAGCCCTGGGCGCCCAGCCCGCTGATGACCCCGACGGCGATATCGGACAGGTAAGAATGGTGGCGGAAGGGTTCGCGGGCGAATACGTTGGACAAGTGGACCTCGATGAAGGGAATGCCGACCCCAAGCAGGGCGTCGCGCAACGCCACGCTGGTGTGGGTGAAGGCGGCCGGGTTGATGACGATGAAGGCGACCCCGTCCGCGCGGGCGGCGTGGATGCGCTCGATCAGGGCGTGCTCGGCGTTGCTCTGGAAGCAGCGCAGGTCGTGCGATCCCAGCGTCCGGGCCAGTTCCACGCAGCGTTGTTCGAGGTCGGCGAGCGTGGTGGCACCATAGACGGCGGGTTCGCGGGTCCCTAGCAGATTCAGATTCGGTCCGTTCAGCAGCAACAATTTAGCCATCGGTCCAACGGTAATCCCTTGCAAATCGAGGGGCGCGATTCTGCATGAACCTCAGCGGCGTGTCCAGACCGGAACCGTGGCGGTTCGCCGCTGATATCGGCACGTTCGCGGCTTGCGGGGGATGGTGGAAGTCTCTGCCAACCCGACAGGTCACATCGGAGCCGAACGCTCCGCCTGATTCAGGCTCGGGTGGGCGGGTCCATGAAGACGTCGGTCGGCACCTGAAACCGTGCCGCCAGGCGAACGATCTGACTCGCGTTCAAGGCGCGTTCGCCGCGCAGAATGGCTGACACCTCGTCTGGATCACCGACTTCCGGCAGATGGTCTGGCCCCAAGTCATGTTGTTCCAGCAAAAAATGGAGTATTTGCGCCCCGCCGACGGGTGGCATGGCGCAGTTTTTTTCTTCATAGGCATGAATCAGCGTACCCAACACATCCAGAAAATCATGAAGAGGGTGACTGGGGTTTAAAGCGCCGTCGTCGATCAATGCATCGGCCCGCGCCAGGGCGGTTTCATACCGCGCTTCATCATGGATGGATAAAACCGGCTCCATGATTGCCCAGGTTTCACTCCATGCTCTCAACTCGATGCTCATCTCCAATCTCCCCGGTCGTATTCTTGGTGAGTCAGAACATTTTTAACAAAACTTTTTTGCCATTCAAACTCTATAGCCGCAATCAAACGATACTTGTTGCCACCGATATTGAACACGTACAGATCGCCTACCTTGTCCACGCCTGGAAAGGTCATTCGCAGTTCCGCAAAGTTGCGGTAAATACCCCTCTCCATCAATCGGTACCAACTGGCCAATGGTATCTCGGCATCGGGATGGCGCTGCCAAAAATCCCGCAGCTTTTTTCTCGACAGCGTATGCATGGCGGTCGTTCCTCAACCCTCCCGCCCCAGCAACGCCCGCAGATGCGCGTTGAATCGCCCCGCGTCCATGAACCCCACCACCCGATGCGCGCGGCGTTCCTGGCCGTCCGGGCCGAAGAACAGAATGGCCGGCGGGCCGATGATGCCGAAGTGTTGCAGCAACTCCCGATCCACGGCGTCGTGCGCGGTGACGTCGGCTTTGAGCGTCACGACTTCGGCCAGCGTCGCCCGCACCGCAGGGTCAGTAAAGGTATAGCGTTCCAGTTCCTTGCAGCTCACGCACCAGTCGGTGTAAAAATCCAGCAGCACCGGTCCGGCGCGGGCCGCGCGCACCGCCTGCTCCACCTCGGCCACGGATTTGACCGGCTGGAACGCCAGCGCCGGGACATCGCGGGCTTCGGCGAGCAACCCGACCCCGCGCAACGGTTGCAGCGGATCGCGCCCGCCGGCG
>JAWOHQ010000121.1:0-4537 GCA_046485105.1 Candidatus Competibacteraceae bacterium
CAGGGAACCGGAACCTGTGCGGGAGCCGGCGTCCGCCGCACCGTCTCAACCATTCTGTCCCGCCGCGCCCCCGTCCAGCGCGGCCGATGCCCGCGTTCACCTCAAGACCATGGAACGGCAAATGATTCTGGACGCCCTGGAGCGGAACCAGAACAACAAGGCCGCCGTCGCCCGGGATTTGGGCATTCCGCTCTCGACGCTGAAACGCCGTCTCAAGGAATATCGGATCGGCGAAGACGAGTGAGACGGCGGGCGGCGCCCCCAACGTCCAGATCGTGATCGCTTGAGAGGCCGCGCCGATGCCCGCGCTGATCGACAGCCACACCCATTTCGACGACGCCAGCTTCGATCCCGACCGCGATGTCGCCTATCAGCGGGCGCGCGCCGCCGGGGTGAAGGCCCAAGTGGTGGCGGCGGTCAGCGCCCGGCTGTGGCCGAGGCTCAAGGCCGTGGCGGCGGATTATCCGGGCTTGTATCCGGCTTACGGATTGCACCCAGGCTATCTAGCCGAGCACCGGCCCGAACATCTCGATGCCCTGGCGGACTGGCTGGTCCGGGAACGGCCGGTGGCGGTCGGCGAATGCGGACTGGATTATTACCTGCCGGACCTCGATCCCCATCTTCAGGCGGAATACTTCGCCGAACAGCTACGACTGGCCCGCCGGCACGATCTGCCGGTGATCGTGCATGCCCGCCATTCGGTCGATCAGGTGATCAAGCATCTGCGGCGCTTTTCCGGGGTGCGCGGGGTGGTGCATAGCTTCTCCGGCAGCGCGGATCAGGCCCGGCGCTTGCTGGACTTGGGCATCCTGTTGAGTTTCGGGGGGCCGTTGACCTATCCACGCGCCAATCGGTTGCGGCGCCTGATCCGCGGGTTGCCGCTGGATGGCTTCATGCTGGAGACCGACTCGCCCGACCAACCGCTCAGCGACCATCGCGGCGGGCGCAATGAACCGGCGTTTCTGCCGGAGGTCTTGGCCTGCGTCGCCGAGCTGCGCGGCGTCGATCCAGACGAGATCGCCGCCGCCACCAGCGCCAACGCCCGCCGTCTGTTCAAACTCCCTGATGACGCATCCCCAGGCTCGTACTGAAATCCTGATCGGCGTTGAGGGCCTGGCCCGACTGCGCGCGGCGCATGTGCTGGTGGCGGGGTTGGGCGGCGTCGGCGGCCATGTGGCCGAGGCGCTGGGCCGCGCCGGGGTCGGTCGGTTGACTCTGCTGGATCACGATGCGGTCTCCCTCTCCAACCTGAACCGGCAATTGCTGGCGTTGCATTCGACGCTGGGCCAGCCCAAGGTCGAGGTCATGGCTGCCCGGTTGCACGATATCAATCCCATACTGGAACTGACCCTGGTCGGCGATTTTCTCCAAGCGGACCGGGCCGAGACGCTGGTCTTGGCGGCCCGTTATGATTGCGTCGCCGACTGCATCGACAGCATTGCCTGCAAAGCGGCGCTGGTCGCGGCTTGCCTGCGCCACGCCGTGCCGGTGATTTCCGCCTTGGGCGCGGGCAATTGTCTGGACGTGCGCCGGGTGCGGGTAGCGCAATTGCACCAAACCCAGGTCTGTCCGCTGGCCCGCGAGTTACGGCGAATGCTGCGGGAGATGGATGCGCCGTTGAATTACCCGGTGGTCTACAGCGACGAACCGCGCCGGCAGCCCTTGCCGCATGCGCCGGTCGAGGGCGGCGCGTCCGGCCGACCCCGGGCGGTGAACGGTACGATCTCCTATATGCCGGCGCTGTTTGGGGTGATGCTGGCGGGGTTTATCATCCGGCGGTTGCTGGGCGAAAGTGGCGGCGACTGAAAACACGACATCGTTCCTATCGTTCCATCGCCTTACGAAAAGCGAGTGACGTCGCTCGATATTCGGCTGACAAAGCTGGCAAAATCACCATAATCAATCACCATGCAAAGCCATCGAACTTCCCGCGATCAGCATGGCGGGTGAATCTCACCTGGAGAGCGATGTATGAACAAGCTGATTATTTTCGACACCACCCTGCGCGACGGCGAACAGAGTCCTGGCGCGTCGATGACCAGGGATGAGAAAGTGCGCATCGCCAAGATGCTGGAACGGATGCGGGTGGACGTGATCGAGGCCGGGTTTCCCATCGCCAGTCCCGGTGATTTCGAAGCGGTGCGGGCGGTGGCGCGGGCGGTCAAGGGTAGCGTGGTCTGCGGGCTGGCGCGCGCCGCCGATGCGGATATCGATCGAGCCGGTGAAGCGCTGAAGGATGCCGTGGCCTGCCGCGTTCACACCTTTATCGCGACTTCGCCGATTCACATGAAGATGAAGCTGCGCATGGAGCCGGACCAAGTGCTGGAACGTGCGGTCGAGGCGGTGCGCCGCGCCCGGCGTTGGACCGACGATGTGGAATTCTCCGCCGAGGATGCCGGCCGCTCGGAACTCGACTTCCTCTGCCGGATCACCGAAGCGGTGATCGACGCCGGCGCCCGCACCATCAATATGCCCGACACCGTCGGCTACAACGTCCCCGAACAATTTGCCCATACCATCCGTAGCCTGATCGAACGGGTGCCTAACTCGGATAAGGCGATTTTCTCGGTCCACTGCCATAACGACCTGGGACTGGCGGTCGCCAACTCGTTGGCAGCGGTGCTGGCCGGGGCGCGGCAGGTGGAATGCACCGTCAACGGGTTGGGCGAACGGGCCGGCAACGCCTCGCTGGAGGAAATCGTGATGGCGGTCCACACCCGTCGCGACGTCTTCCAGTTGGCGACGAATATCGACACCACCCAGATCGTGCCCGCCTCGCGGCTGGTGGCCAACATCACCGGTTTTCCGGTGCAGCCCAACAAGGCCATCGTCGGGGCCAACGCCTTCGCCCACGAAGCCGGCATCCATCAGGACGGCGTGCTCAAGCATCGTGAGACCTACGAGATCATGCGCGCCGAGGACGTAGGCTGGACCAAGAACCGCATGGTGCTGGGCAAGCATTCCGGGCGCAATGCCTTTCGCAGCCGGCTGGAGGAACTGGGCGTCAGTTTTGCCTCCGAGGAAGAGCTGAACGCCGCCTTTGCCCGCTTCAAGGATCTAGCCGACAAGAAGCACGAGATCTACGACGAGGATTTGCAAGCGTTGGTCACCGACGCCAACCTGACGGCGGAAAACGAGCGGGTCAAGTTGCGGTATCTGCGGGTCTGCTCCGAAACCGGCGAGACTCCCAACGCGCAGGTCACCCTGGCGGTGGACGGCGTGGAACAAAGCGCGACCGCGACCGGCGGCGGTCCGGTGGACGCCTCGTTCAAGGCTATCGAGAGTCTCCTGCAAACCGGCACCGACCTGCTGTTGTACTCGGTCAATAACATCACCAGCGGCACCGACTCGCAGGGCGAGGTCACGGTGAGGGTGTCCAAGGACGGCCGGATCGTCAACGGACAGGGCGCCGACACCGACATCGTGATCGCTTCGGCCAAGGCTTATATCAATGCCCTCAACAAGGTGTTGCAGCCGAGCGCACGGGCGCATCCGCAGTTGTTGTGAACCGAGCCATTCGCACGAGTCGCCATGATGGCCGATAAACGTCAGTATTTGGCGGCAATGGGCATTCCACTCTGGTTGCCGCGCCAGCCGCTGGCGATCCAGCCGGACTCGGCCGATCCGCCGGCGTCTGTCTTCCCCCCCCACCCCGACCCTCCCCCGCCAGGGGGGAGGGAGTCCCGCGCGGAAGAAGATTGGGTAGAGGCGGGCGAACGCTTGCCCCCCGATGATTGGGTGCCACCCCCAGACGATGCGTGGGAACCGTTGTTTGAAATAGACGCCAGCGATGACGCTTCCTTGCCGTCCCCGGTCCCCAGCCGCGAAGCGCGCATCACCCGGATGGATTGGGAGGAACTCACAGCGGAAGCGCGCCAGTGCCAGGCCTGCGGTTTGTGCGCCACCCGGACGCAAGTGGTCTTTGGGGTGGGCGACCGCCGGGCGGACTGGTTGATCGTCGGCGAGGCGCCCGGCGCCGACGAGGACCGGCAGGGCGAGCCGTTCGTCGGCCGGGCCGGCAAGTTGCTCGATCCGATGTTGCAGGCCATCGGTTTGCAGCGCGAGCAGGTATACATTGCGAATATTTTGAAATGCCGTCCGCCGGACAACCGCGAGCCGACACCCGCCGAAGCGGCGAGCTGCCGGCCGTTCCTGCACCGACAGATCGACCTGATCCGCCCCCGCATCATTCTCGCCGTGGGTCGCGTTGCCGCCCAGAATCTGCTGGAAACCGAGACCCCCATCGGCAAGCTGCGCGGTCGGGTCCATACCTTCAGCCCGGCACGCCTGCCCTTGGTCGTGACCTACCATCCCGCCTATTTGCTGCGCTCCCCGCGCGAGAAGCGCAAGTCCTGGGACGATTTGCGCTTGGCGCGGCGCGCCCTGGCCGCCGAAGCGCCGGATCCGAACGAAGATTTTTCCCGCGTATGAACAACCCTCCGCGAGAACCGTACATCGGTCGATTTCGCCGGATGATTGACGCCGATCTGCGGGAGATCTTAACGATCGAGCGTCGGTCTTACGAGTACGCCTGGAC